>PWEB01000286.1 GCA_003553305.1 Syntrophomonadaceae bacterium | reverse complement strand
TCTAATTGTTTTAGAAATCCTTACTTATTAACAGATTCTCTTAGTAAAGCAAACTGAATAGCGATGATAGTTTTACCATCTTTTATCTGCCCATCTGCAATCATTTTTCCTGCTTCTACCAGGGGGATCTTTTCCACTGCAATATTTTCGTCCGGATCAGTGGTTGGAGAAAAAGCTTTGTTTAGTTCTTCTGCCTGGTAAAGAAATATTTTCTCATCACAGAATCCTGGCGAAGTATAGAATTGGCTCAGTTCGTTCCATTCTTTTGCCTCTAACCCGGTTTCTTCAAGCAGTTCGCGGCGGGCACAATCCAGTGGATTTTCCCCCGGATCTATTTTGCCGGCTGGAATTTCCAGTAAAATCTCCCCCGCCGGTTGACGATGCTGCCTCACTACAAAAATTTCATTTTGAGCGTCTAATGCCAGAATAGCAACAGCACCGGGATGTTCGACCACTTCGCGAAAAGCTACTTTTTCGCGAAAACCCTTAACTCTATCCTGCCGCACATTAATGATTTTCCCTCGATAAAGGTAGCTTGTAGAAAGCGTTTCTTCATGTAAATAATCGCTGATTTTAAACACCTCTTAATTAAATTTTACCGCTTACAATGCCGTTGGCAATAATTAGGCGTTGGATTTGATTCGTTCCTTCATAAATTTGCATGATTTTCGCATCACGCATATATTTTTCAAGCGGATATTCCCTTGTGTAACCATAACCACCTAAAACCTGCAGGGCATCGACAGTAACACGCATGGCCAGATCACCTGCATACGCCTTGACCATGGCTGAATACGAGGTAAGGCGCCCCTCTTCTTTACCGATCATGGCGGAGACCCGCATATAGAGCGAACGTGCAGCTTCTATCTCCATTGCCATATCAGCGAGCATAAATTGAATAGCCTGCTGCTGAATAATCGGTTTGCCAAACTGAACTCTTTCCCGGGCATAACTGGCCGCTGCTTCATAAGCGGCCCTGGCCAAACCAACCGCTAAGGCGCCAATCATCGGCCTGGAGATGTCGAAAGTCTGCATGGCCACCCTGAATCCGCCGTTTTCTTTGCCCAGCATATTTTCCTCGGGAATCCGCACATTCTCAAAAACAATTGCTGCTGTATTACTGGCCCGAATCCCCATCTTACGCTCTTTTTTACTGGCATCTAAACCTTTTGCTCCTTTTTCCACTATAAAAGGAGTAAGTGTGCGGGCCCCTCTTTTGGGATCAACCAGTGCAAACACCACGTAATAATCAGCATAAGTACCATTTGTAATAAAACATTTTGATCCGTTGATGATATATTCGGAACCATCTTTTATGGCTGAGGTGGATATTGAACTAACGTCCGAGCCCGCATCCGGTTCAGTCAGGCAAAAAGAAGCAAGTTTGCCACTGCAGATATCGGTCAGGTATTTTTTCTTTTGTTCTTCACTGCCGGCCAGCATAATCGGCAAAGCAGCCAGCGAGTTGGCTCCCACCCCGGTGGCAATGCCGGCACAACCCCTGCCCAGTTCTTCAAAGACCAGGCATAGTGTTAAATCATCCATCCCTGCTCCGCCATACTTTTCCGGTATACTGATTGAAGAAAAACCTTCAGCAATCATCCGCCGAACCAGGTCAACAGGCATTTCCTCTTTTTCATCATATTCTGCGGAGATCGGAATTACTTCTTTTTCAACATAGTCGCGAGACATTTTTTGCATTGCCAGCTGTTCTGTGGTTAGTTCAAAGGCCATAATAGTTTATCCTCCTGTTATTTCCAGATGATAATTATTTTATACCAAGCCGCTTCATTTTTTCATAAAGCCATGAGCGGCTCATGCCAAGCTTGCGGGCAGCTTTACTTTTATTATCGCCGGATTGCTCCAGGGATTTTAAAATTGCTTCGCGCTCTAATGCTTCTTTTTTGAGGCGATAAGCCGGAATAGCTTCTCTATCATCTGTTCTGTCTGCCAGCAAACTGTCTACAGATGATTCTGAACGAAGCTGATCCGGCAGATGTTCAATTTTTAGCGTGTTCTCGCATGTAAAATTCATTGCTCTTTCCACAATATTTTCAAGTTCCCTTATATTGCCCGGCCATGCATAATCCTGCAAAACGGACAGTGCTTCTGAACAAATATCACTAATATGCATTCCAAAGATAGCGTTATATTTTCTTAAAAAAGAATGAATGAGGGGTAGAACGTCTTCAGTTCGTTCTCTTAAAGGTGGAATCGGAATCGGTATAACATTTAGACGGTAATACAAATCTTTTCTGAAACTGCCCTCCCGGATTTTCTTTTCAAGATTGTGGTTAGATGCTGCGATAAAGCGAATATCAACTTTGATTGTTGAAGTCCCGCCAACCCTTTCAAAGGTTTGCTCCTGTAGGACCCTTAAGAGTTTGCCCTGTAAAAATAACGGCATATCACCAATTTCATCCAGAAAGAGGGTTCCTCTGTCAGCTAAATCCAGCCAACCCTGTTTACCTCCCGTTGAAGCTCCGGTAAAAGCACCATGGACATATCCAAAAAACTCAGATTCTAGCAGATTTTCCGGTATGGCAGCGCAATTTACTTTAATAAATGGCGCTGCACAGCGCGGACTTGATTGATGAATGGCCTGGGCCATTAATTCTTTACCGACCCCGCTCTCGCCTGTAATCAGTACTGTGGAAAGGCCTTGAGCTGCCTGGCGGGCTTCCCTGATTAACTTCTGCATGGCTGGATTAATCGTTATTATATCCTCAAAACAAAATGGTCTTTCCCTGAAACGGGCTTTTTTTAATTCCTCTTGAAAATGGCTCAGGCGGTTGCCCATGTTTTCCAAGCGGTGGGCCAGTTCCCGCAGCTCATCTACACGCCGGAAGCTTATTTTCCCTACGGCTCCTATAACCTGCCCATCTTTGACAATCGGTAGTCTTGAAACCACATAGGGGACACTATCAATAAACTGGATGTCATTTATTTCCGGAATCCCCGTTTTTGCAATGATATGCAAGCGACTATTTTCCAGTACTTCGTTGATTTGACGGTCCAGCACGTCTTCTTCTTTTAACCGGATAAAGTCAAGAAAGGTGCGATTAACCAGAACTATCTTACTCTCTTCATTGACAACAACCAGGGCATCGTAACCGATATCTAAAACAGTTTTCAAGGTTTGATTCAGTCTTTTTACTGTACCCATTTCTTCTGCAATAGATTCGAGTTCGGTAATATCCTGAAAAATAGCCAGGGCTCCAAGAATCCGGTCTCCGTCTATAAGCGGTGTCTTATTAACCATTGTGCTCACATGCTGATTTGAATATTTTACCCCGATTTCAACCAGGCCTTCATTAAGAATCCGGTCCATATTAAGTCCCGGAAAAACTTCGTTAAGGGGTAAATCATAAACCTTGTCATCTTCTAGTTGAAGAAGCTTTCCAGCAGCGTGGTTAACAAAATTGATCCGGCCATTTTCGTCTATCGAAATCAGGGCATTATGCATGGCCTGGTACATTGTTTTCAATTGCGTATTAAGCAGTCTTTCTTCTTTGAATAAAGATGTAATCAGCTCAACCTTAGTAAAAAGACCGACCACGGTTCCACCTTTGTCGACGACCACTCCTGTGCCCACCGGAATCCGGCGGACAGCATCAATCACCTCACTATAGGTCAGGTCCTTAGATATTTTGACTACATTGCGGTTATAAAAATTACTGACCGGTTGATCAAGGAGCCTGCCCTGAAGAAGAGCATCATAAAGATTTGTTTTGGAAAAAATACCGGCCAGGGAATTATCATCGTTTAACACAGGCAGTCCGTCACGCTGGCTGCTGCGCAGCAAGCGTATTGCATTTTCCAACGAATCATCAGGGTGCAGTGTAGCATAATTACGCGTCATCATATCTTCCAGACGCATCATACATAACCCTCCCGATCCTTTTAGCCGATCATTTCTTCTTTAAAACGCCGGGCCCGGTCCAAAACGCTGTCGACATGATTGAGGCTGACTTGATCAATACTCGCTCCGTCAAGCATCCGGGCCAACTCTTCCCGTCTCTCTTCCTCAGATAGTTTTATGGACCGGGTCAGGGTCCTTTTATTAACAGTTTCTTTGTATAAACTATAGTGGCATTCAGCCATGGCTGCAATTTGCGGGCTGTGAGTGACGCACATTACCTGGTGATGCGCAGACAGTTGGGCCAGTTTTTCAGCAACTGCCTGTACAGTGCTTCCTCCTACCCCGCTATCCACTTCATCAAAAATAAGGGTGGGCACGCGGTCCTGACGGGCTAAGATAGTTTTAAGAGCAAGCATAACCCGGGAGACTTCTCCGCCTGAAATAATTTTTGTCAGCGGTTTGACTGCTTCGCCCTGATTTGCGCTGAACAGGAATTCGATCTGATCCATCCCTTTTGGAGAATAGCTATCTTTGTCATGCATGCTGGCTTCAAAACGGGCATTGGGCAGGGCCAGTTCCTGAAGGCATTCTTCTAAATGTTTCTCCAGAGAGTCTGCTGTTTGGCGGCGCAGATCGCGCAAAACGATACTTTCTTCAAACAACTGTCTTTCAAGATCATTGATTTTCCGTTCAAGATTTTCAGCTGTTTCTTCACTGTTTCTAAGACGTTCCATTTCAACTTCAATCTGATCGGCAAAAGCAATTATTTCATCAATAGTCGGACCATATTTGCGTTTTAAATTCTTGATCAGGTTCAGGCGATCCTGGATAACCGTTAATTCAGCAGGGTCAAACTCCAGTTTAGACTGATAATCGCGAAGTTCATGAGAAACTTCGTCTAACTGGGCGGAAGCGCTGGCTAACATGTCAAGTAAAGGAGCCAGGCTTTCATCAAGCTGCGCTGCTTCGATCAGGGCGCTGTGTGAGCGGTTCAACCGGTCAATTATAGCCTCAACCGGACTTTCTTCTTGGCCGGTGTAAATATCAGCATAGGCCTGTGCGGTGATGGCCCACAATTTTTCAGCATTGGCCATAACTTTTTCTTTCCTGGCCAATTCATCATCTTCTCCGCTTTCCAACCCTGCCTCCCTGATCTCTTTAAGTTGAAAATCATAAACATCCAACCGGCGTTGACGTTCAGCGCTGTCATCTCCCAACTCTGAAAGCTCCTTTTTTAGATCCTGCCTTTCTTTAAACAACTCTTTTAATCTGTTCCGAGATGCAAACAGCTTTTCCCCGCCAAAAGAATCAAGCAGTTCGAGGTGCTGTTCCGGGCGCAAAAGGGACTGGTGCTGATGCTGACCGTGTAGATCTATTAAATACTGTCCGATTTCTTTTAGAAATGAGACAGGAACGGCCCGGCCGTTAACCCTGGCTACGCTGCGGCCACTGCGATATAGTTCACGGGCAATGATTAGCTCGTCACTGGTTTCAATTTCGGCCTGTTCCAGAATATCGTTAATTTCTTTTTGAAAAGTGGGAGCATAACTGATGATCCCTTCAACGTAAGCGGAATCCTCATTATGTCGGATCTGTTCGACAGCAGCCCGTTCACCCAGTAGTAAATTTACCGCTCCGATCACAATTGATTTGCCGGCCCCGGTTTCTCCGCTCAGAATATTTAAACCGGCACTAAATTTAAAATTTAAATCTTCAATCAAAGCGAAATTTGATATATTTAATTCGACAAGCATCTGCGTGCCCCCTAATAAGATTTAAGCTTTTAATTTTTGATGCAGCAGTCTGTAGAACGAGTAATCATGGAAACAGACCATTTTTACTTTTTCTTTTGCACGGCAGAGCGCTATCTTATCATTATCTTCCAGGGCAAAACGCACCTGTCCGTCAACAGTGAGCACAACCTTGACCTGGCGAGAATCCACCTTTAGTTCCATTGTATCGGTACCGTTTATAATAACAGACCGATTATAGAGGCTGTGGGGACAAATGGGAGTGATCACAAAGAGATCCATGGTTGGGTTTATAATCGGCCCCCCTGCTGCCAGAGAGTAGGCAGTGGAACCGGTTGGTGTAGCTACGATTATTCCATCCCCGGAATAGCTTTCCATAAAATCATCATTGACTAGTGCATCGACCTTAATATTTCTGGAAAATGGCCCCCTGGCTATCACAATATCATTGAAAGCCAGGTAATAGCCAAGCTCCTCATCTTTGCGTTGCAGCCGGGCTTCCAGCATAATCCGTTCCTGGGTGCTGTACTGATCTGTCGCAATATATTGAAGAAAACGTTCCATTTTTTCAACTTCAATCTCCGCTAAAAAGCCTTTTTGACCAAGATTGATGCCGAGAATCGGGACATCCCAGGAGGCAAGATCTCTGCCCACCCTTAGAATTGTTCCATCGCCTCCGACGACAATGATTATTTTAAGTTTCCCACACCAACTGTTCAGTTGATCTGCCAAGGATTCGGTACTATAAAAATCAGCGTCAGTACTGCTGGCAATTTGGATCGGAATATTGCGCTGCTCAAAAAAATATTTAATATTATTGACAACCAGGGTAGTATTCTTTTTATGCCAGTTAGGAATAATTCCAATATCTTTCATCAAATACCTCCTAAGGTTTCCGTAATACTTGTTATTACTGTAATTAAAGCTTAGTATTAAATTTCTGCACTCCAGGCAGAAATCCTTTCAGGGTTTTTACTTCTTTGGTCGTAAAAGTACCAGGTGGGCCTGATCAACGACACTTGATGCAATAGAGAAGTATTCTGATTGACAGGTGCAGCTTCCGCTTTCCTTCCGTTTGTAATAAATAAAGTATTCAAGATTACCTTTTGGACCGGGCCATTTCGAATAAGTAATTTCCCGGCAGCAATAACTGTAACTACAGGATAACTGTATATTGTTGATGAGTATTTTTCGATGCAATCCGGGGTCGCGGATTACTCCTTCGCCTTTAGTGGCGTCTTCACGTCCTGCTTCAAATTGGGGTTTTATAAGAGCCAGTATGGCGGGAATATTTAATTGACCAAGCACTGGCAAAACTTTTGAAAGAGAGATAAAAGAAACATCAATCACAGCCAGGTCCGGTGTTTCTGGAAGATCATTTTCTTTTAGGTGGCGAACATTAAAACGTTCCATGATCACAACCCGTGGATCCTCGCGCAGACCATAATCAAGCTGACCGTAACCCACGTCCAGGGCATAGACAATCCTGGCTCCTTTTTGGAGCAGACAATCTGTAAAGCCCCCGGTTGAAGCGCCTACATCAAGGACAGTAAGATCTGCCACTGAAAGATTAAAATCTTTTATAGCGCCTTCCAGCTTCAAACCGCCCCGGCTGACGTAAGGGTTTTCAGGTTCGAGAAGCTCAATGCTTGCACTACTCTCAATCAAAGTGCCCGGCTTATCATAAACCTGCCCGTTCACCAGGACTTTGCCAGCCATAATTTCAGCCTGCACACGAGAGCGGCTCAGATCAGGACGTTGTTCCTGCAGTAATTGATCGAGACGTCCTTTGTGTTTCGAACGGCTCAACTTTGACCTTCTACGGCTTTACCGCCGGTAAAAGCCATTGCTTCTTTATAGATGCCTTCACTGTCAAGATTATAAGCAGCAAGCATATTTGACCGCTTGCCATGTTCTACGAACTGATCATCGATGCCCAGGCGTTTTATAGGCAGGCAGAGACCATGTTTTTCAAATAGTTCCATCACTCCGCTCCCAAAACCGCCTGCTAAAACATTTTCTTCAATGGTTATTATACGGCGGCACTTTTGTGCCCAGTAAATAATCAGATCTTCATCAAGGGGTTTTATAAACCGAACGTTGATTATCGCTGTTTTTATACCCTGCCAGAAAAGCTTTTCATACGCTGTCAAAGCACTATTGACCACTGTCCCAGCAGCAAGAATCAGCAAATCGTTGCCCTGCCTTAGCAGCTCGCCTTTGCCCCATGGTATACATTGCGGGCTTCCAAGTTCCACCCCTTCAACTTTATCACGGGGATAACGTAAAGCAACAGGACCAATCTTTTGATTAAGCGCTGTGGTAAGCATATTTTGTAGTTCATTTTCATTAGATGGTGCCATAATTGACATGTTAGGCAAGCTGCGCAGATAAGAAATATCGAAAAGCCCCTGGTGCGTTTCGCCATCTTCTCCGGTAATCCCTGCTCTGTCAATTGCAAAAACAACGGGTAGGCTTTGGATACATGTATCATGTAAGATTTGGTCATAAGCCCGCTGCAAAAAGGTGCTGTATATAGCCACTACCGGCCGCATTCCTCCGGCGGCAAGCGCTGCAGAAAGGGTTACAGCGTGTTGCTCGGCAATACCGACATCATAAAACCGGTCCGGAAATTCTTTGGCGAATTCAGTAAGCCCGGTACCGGTTGTCATTGCTGCGGTAACAGCCATTATATTAGGATTTTTACGGCTTAAATTAATCAGGGTATTGCCGAATACTTCAGTATAGGAAGCGCTTTTCTTGTTTTTCAAAAGCTTTCCGTTATTTAAGTCAAAGGGGCCGATGCCGTGAAACATTTCGGGCGATTGCTCGGCATAATGATAGCCCTTTCCTTTTTCAGTGACCACATGAACCAGCACGGGACCCGGCATCTGATCAGCTTGCTTAAGAATTCTTTTGACAGCAGTAATGTTGTGTCCGTCAACCGGCCCGAAATAAGTAAAGCCCAGTTCTTCAAAGATCATGCCCGGCATAACGAGGTACTTTAGGCCGCCTTTTATTCTTTCAGCGAAATCAACCGCTTTTTTCCCGATCCACGGAATGCGATTTACAAAGCTTTCGAAATCTTTTTTAAGGCGCGAGTACTTCGGATCAGAGCGAATTCGTCCCAGGTAAGCAGACATACTACCTACGTTTGAGCTGATCGACATTTTATTGTCGTTAAGTATAACCAGTACGTTGGCCTTTAAATGCCCGGCGTGGTTAAGCGCTTCGAAAGACATTCCCCCGGTTAAAGCACCATCTCCAATCACGGCTAGAACCTTGTAATCATCACCGTTATAATCACGGGCCTGGGCCAGGCCAAGCGCTGCTGAGATAGAAGTGCTGCTGTGACCGGTTAGAAAAGAGTCATGTTCGCTTTCTTCCGGCTTTGGGAAACCGCACAAGCCCTCGTGCTGGCGTAAAGTCTGAAATTGATCCCACCGGCCGGTCAACAGTTTATGGGGATAGCTCTGATGGCCTACATCCCAGATAATACGGTCCCTGGGGCTGTTAAAAGTGCTGTGCAGGGCCAGGGTCAACTCGACTACACCCAGGCTTGCCGCCAAATGCCCACCGTTATCAGCTACGGTTTGGATCATATATTTACGGACTTCTCCGGCAGCTTCAATCATCTGGCCATCATCAAGATTTTTTAGATCGTCTGGCAGCTTTATAGATTTTAAAATACCGCTCATCAATTTCACCCCACGCTATTACCACTTTTACTAAATATTCTTACCGGATTTTGCATTTTAGTAAGCACAAAACCGACTAAAAGAATAACCTCTGTTGAATTATTAATAGCTATAATTTTGCCCCACGCTTTTCCGCCGACTGTGATTGCCGCTATTAAAGAAGTTATCAGAATTCCCAGGTAAAATTCAGCCTGGTAGTAAGGAACAGCGATGATAAGCTTCATAACTAAAATGGTCACCAGGGTACCACTGATAATTCCTGCGATATCTCCGCCTACATCGTTGCAAAAGGTGGCTACGCGCTCTGCGTTTTTTACTAAATTGACCCCGCAC
>PWEB01000274.1 GCA_003553305.1 Syntrophomonadaceae bacterium | reverse complement strand
TTAATGTCGGCAGCGGTAAAGCGGTGATCAAAGGCCAGCCTGAAAGAGGTGATCATGCCATAAACTATTCCCGGCAGCATTAGCACAGCCAAACCATTGTTTTTAAGGGCAATCAGAATATTCCCGCTTAAAAGATGAACGATCGCCCTGGTTCCGCCGCAGGCCGGACAGAGCAAGCCTGTAGCCTGGGAAAAAAGACAGTGGTAAGGGCTTACCAGATCACGCCAGCCGGGGTTGGTTACATAGAAAAAACCAAGCACGACTGTTAGAATCATAAAGAGAAACAGGCTAAGCTCTGCCCAATTTTTTGTTAATAAGTTCAATTCTTAATTCATTCCTTAATCCGTGTATTTTGCAATCCCGCTGAACCCGATTACTTGAATCTAAGTTTACTAAAGCTTCGCCATAGATAATTCCATCCTTAGTTCCTGTTCAATAATATGCATTATCTCTCTAAAAAACAAGTGGCCGACTATGGCAAAAATAATACCAAACACAATGACAATAGCACCGAGAATTATTCCGGCCAAAGCATAATTCTGCTGCTGCTGCCGGGCCAAAATACCACAGACCAGAGCTACTAGGCCCAGAACAATCGGAACATAAGGACAGCAAAATACCAATAGTACTCCCAAGATCCCGGAAATCAGAGATATGACCCCCAGGGTGTGGTTTTTAGGTTGCACTGTTGCAGTGGTAGAATCGTCCATTCTTTACCTCCTTTCACTGCTTTCATGACTAATAAATATTATTCTATATCAAAAATAGAATTCCTCTAAACACTTAATAGATCGAGATCAAATCAGGAAGATTAAATAGCCCTGCATACCTCAGCCTGCATACTTCAAATTGAAGGAAAGCAGCTCAGTGAAATAAAAAGCTCACCCTGGATAAATTGAACACAACAAATTCGGTTCACTTCCTATGCTAAATATTATATAATAACAGGTAATAATTTAAAACATAGATTCTACTTCAACAAATCAAAAAACACTTTTAAAACTATAACACATATGATTTACATCGAAATTTCCCTTTCACCCATTGGGTGAAAGGGAAACTATTGAACCGCGCGGTTGCAAGTTTTTGATTAAAGGTAAAGTTTACCCAACCCTCTTAGCACAGCTTACAGGTGTTCATCATTTATTTTTTAAAAAACAGGATGATAGAGAAAAAACTGAACTTTTTACCAAACTGAACATCTGCGATACAGGCAGAAGATTAAAACCTTTCGTTTGAAATAGGTATTTCAGGTTGCAGTGATTAAAGGTGCTAAAAAACAGAGTTGGTTACGGAAATGGTACGCTATAGAAAAATATCCCGGATTCCACATAAAAAATGCTGAAACAAAGGAATTTTTGATTTAACGTGGAATTTGGATATAAAGCATATGTTATTCTGCTTCCGTTCGTATTGTCCGAGCAGGGTTTCTCATTTAATATGGCGAATAAACAAAAAACAATACGGGAAACTGTTGCTGCAAACCGCATCCTTAGAAACTTCATGACAGATCAAAACGCTGCGTCGATCAATCCACTTTAGGGTTTCGAAAAAAAATGATAAAAAACTGAGTAAACAATATACCAGGTGACATTTGTGCGTCACTTATAGGTTGTATCATTATAATCAGACGGGATTGTGCAAATTACTGCCCTGTTACGTCTGCACTACGGCCCCTGGTAGGGCAAGGTAAAGGTGGCTTTGAGATGAACGATAACTATGCTGCGCATGTGAAAAAGCTGCAAGATGGCAGCTGGGGCGAACCGCACCTGCTCGCAGATCACCTGCAAAACACCGCGAGACTGGCCGCCTGTTTCGCGGCAAAATTTAACGCGGAAAAATGGGGTGAGGCCTGCGGCTTTGCTCACGATGCAGGGAAAGGCCGGCAAGTGTGGCAGGATTACCTGTCATGCAAAAGTGGTTACGGTTATGACGAGGAAGCCCATCTGGACAACAAAACGGGGAAAAGGCCGCATGCCATCCACGGAGCCGCTTTGGCCGAAAAATTATTTGGCAAGGGCATCGGTCGAATTTTAGCCTATTGTATTGCCGGGCATCATGCCGGTTTACCGGACTGGTCCAACGCCGAGGGTTCGGGTGCGGCCGCACTGCAATATCAGATCGTTAATTTCAGGGATAAGCAGGATCTCGCTAAAGAAATAGTCGGGCACCTTGACACGTTAAACCCGGAACGCCCGCCGTGGCAATTCGCGGATGGTTTGGATGCGTCCCTGTGGATAAGAATGCTTTATTCCTGCCTGGTCGACGCCGACTTTCTAGATACAGAAGCCTACATGGAACCGCAAAAAATGCAAGATCGCAGCGGTTATTTAACACCGGCAGAGCTCGAAACGATTTTCGACAGCTATATTTCCTTTTTAGAACAGTCTGCTGAAGACAGCAAGATTAATAACATAAGAAATGAAGTGCGTAGAAATTGTGTTGAAGGCGCCGCAGGCGATCAGGGGATCTTTACCCTGACCGTGCCGACAGGCGGAGGTAAAACTCTGTCCAGCCTTGCCTTTGCCCTCAAACATGCCGTTAAGCACAATCTGGATCGGGTCATCTATGTCATACCCTATACCAGCATAATTGAGCAAAATGCCGCCGTGTTCAAAGATATCTTGGGCGAGGACCAGGTCATTGAGCATCATTCCAACCTGGTTGAAGAGGAGTCTACATCACAGTCGCGCCTGGCTGCTGAAAACTGGGATGCACCTGTGATCGTCACCACCACGGTTCAGTTCTTTGAATCTTTATTTGCCGCCAAATCCAGCCGTTGCCGTAAACTGCACAATATTGCCAAAGCGGTTGTTGTGCTGGATGAGGCGCAGCTTTTACCGGTAGAACATCTTCAGCCTATATTAGATACGTTGCAGCTTTTAGTTGACCGCTATTCAACCAGCATCGTTATTTCTACCGCTACGCAACCCGCATTCAATAAACGCCGTTACGGAGGCGAAACTTTTAAAGGGCTGAAGCAAAGCTGTGAATTGATGAAAGATGATGTCGGCTCTATCTACGAAAAGCTAAAAAGAGTGGAAGTGAAGCTTCCCGTAGACCTTAATAAGCATACCGAGTGGACAGAAATTGCCGAATCACTCAAAGAGCATGACCGAGTCCTATGCATTGTCTCTGACCGCAAAAGCTGCCGCGAGCTTTATGCCCTGATGCCCGAAGACACTTATCATCTCTCGGCCTTGATGTGCGCACAGCACCGCAGCGAAATTATCGCTGCGATCAAGGACAGACTTGAGCAAGATAAAACGGTAAGGGTAATCAGCACGCAGCTTGTCGAGGCTGGAGTTGATATCGACTTCCCGGTAGTCTACCGTTCCTTTGCCGGGTTGGACTCGATCGCCCAGGCCTCCGGGCGTTGCAACCGTGAAGGACGTCTTGAAACTGGAAAAATGGTGGTCTTCAACCCTCCCCGCAAAATACCAGCAGGCATCCTGCGCAAGGCCTCCGATGCATCAAGAAATATTCTGGCGACTCCTGCAGCTGATCCCCTGGACCACCAGATCTATGAAAGGTTTTTTTCAGACTTATACTGGAAGGCCAATACCTTGGACCGGGAAAACATTATAGGGCTGCTCACCCCTGACCAGGAAGAACTGGGCATTAATTTCAGAACGGCTGCCTCCCGACTGAGTATTATTGACGATACAATGCAAAAGGCCGTTCTGGTGCGCTACGGCGAGAGCGAAAAACTGCTGAGATTATTGGAAAAAATGGGCCCGGAAAGGTTTTTGATGCGCAGGCTGCAGCGCTACAGCGTGAACATCTACAATCACGAATTTAATGCCATGTTGAACGAAGGTCGGATACAGGAACTGCATCCATATATATATGCTCTCCGCGCAGCAGAAGACTACTCACCGCAAACCGGCCTGCTGGTAGAAACAGAACCGTATGAACCTGAAAAATATATTATTTAGAAAGGAGCTTAAAATAGTGCATAACTGGTGTTTGGAAATCTGGGGCGATTACGCCTGCTTTACCCGCCCCGAGATGAAAGTAGAACGGGTCAGCTACGATGTGATTACCCCATCTGCGGCCAGGGCGATATTTGAAGCAATCCTCTGGAAACCGGCCATCCGCTGGCAGGTTACGAAAATTGAAGTGCTTAACCCCATCAGGTGGGTATCGATTCGCAGAAATGAAGTGGGCAAAGAAGCTTACGGGCCGACAGCCGGACAGTTGGCCGGAGAAGAAGGCGCGCCCATGGGCATAAACATTGAAAACGAAAGGCAGCAGCGGGCTGGGTTATTGTTAAAAGATGTCCGCTACCGACTTCACGGCTACTTTGAATTTATCCCGCTGGAGGATCGCCGGACGAACCGCTCTGCCTCACCTGAGTTCTGGGCCGACAATGAGGAACACGTTAATGCTGCTAATGATGATGAAAAGCCGGCGAAATATGCTGCCATGTTTGAGCGGCGGGCAAAGAAGGGGCAATGTTTTCACCGCCCCTATCTTGGCTGCCGCGAGTTTGCCTGCTATTTTAATTTGGTTGACCCCGCTAAAGAGCAGGCCGAACCGATTGATGAAACAAAAGATCTCGGTTTTATGCTCTACGATATGGATTTTGCCAAATGCATAGAAGACCCGCCGCCGCTTTTTTTCCGTGCGCTTTTAGAAAAAGGCACCGTGAATACAGATCGCCGGAAAGTGGTGTTGTACGGATGATTTTACAAGCCTTAAAAGAATATTATGACCGAAGATCGGGCGACCCCGACAGTGGTATAGCCCCGCCGGGTTTTGAAAAGAAAGAGCTGCAATTTTTAATCGTTATCGATGAAGCAGGCAATTTTATCGGCATTGAAGACACCCGTGAAAAGGTCGGCAGCAAGTGGGTAGCGAAAACTTTTATTTTGCCTCGATCAAAAGGCCGAAGCGGCAGCAAGAGTTATGAAACCACCTTTTTGTTGTGGGATCATATCGGATACCTGCTCGGTCTGCCTGCAGATGATCAAAAATCAAGAAAGCAGCACGAAACGTGGCTTCAATCGTTAAAAGACTTGCCCGAAAGGTTTCGCGCCGACCAGGGCGTAGCTGCTGTTTTAAAGTTCTATAGCCAGAACCGGCAAGGAGGGCTGGAAAAAGCTCTGCAGGCTCCGCAAATCGAGGAGTGTTTAAAAGCCCCCCAGTGTAACATGGCTTTTCGTCTAAGCGGTGATGTGCCTGTGCCGTGCCGCGAAGAGGTGCAAGCATATGTTAAGCTAAATACAACAGAAGGGCCGCCGACGGAAAGCGGAGGCAAAATAGAAAACAAGGAAAAATCAGGGTACTGCCTGGTTACCGGTGAACAAGGCGTGATCGCCAGGACGCACAGCAGAACGCCTATTAACAAAGATACTAAATGCCTGGTCGGCTTTCAAAAAAATTCCGGGTATGACTCCTACGGCAAAGAGCAGGGCTACAACGCGCCGATCATTGCCTCGACGGAGTTTGCCTATGTCACAGGTTTAAACACCCTCTTAAAATCCCCGAAGCAGCGTTTGCTGATCGGTGACTCGACCACCGTATTCTGGTCGAAGAAACCCTCTGCTTTTGAATCAGACTTTGCTATCTTTTTCAAAGAGCCGGAAAAAGACGACCCAGGCGCGCGGACGAATAAAGTAAGGGCGCTTTTTGAAGCGGTAAACAGTGGCGCCGGATATTTTGACGACGACAGTAGCAACAGTTTTTATATCTTAGGCTTATCGCCCAATTCCGCCCGCATCGCGGTGCGCTTTTGGCACGATGGAACCATCGCCGAGTATGCGCATCGGATCAAGCAATACTTTGAAGACTTTAAAATCGCTAAGCCGGATAATGAGCCGGAATATTATTCAATCTGGCGCATCCTGGTCAATATTTCGACCCAGGATAAAAGCGACAACATCCCTCCCAATCTGGCCGGCGAATTTATGCGCTCCATCATCGCTGGCACGCCCTACCCGGCAACCCTTTTGCAGGCGGCGCTGCGCCGAATTCGCAGCGACACCAAGAACAGGGTTAAACCGATCAGGGCGGCACTCCTCAAAGCTTATTTAAACCGTTATGCGCGGATTTACCCGCAATACAAACAAAAGGAGGTTGAATTCAGCTTGGATGCTACGCAACCATCTATTGGTTACCAGTTAGGCCGGTTATTTGCTACCCTAGAAAAAATCCAGGAAGAGGCAAACCCGGGCATCGGTGCAACAATCCGCGAACGCTATTACGGTGCGGCCTGCGCCACACCGGTTACTGTGTTTGCGATATTGCTTCGCCTAAAAAATCATCATCTCGCCAAGATGGCGAGCAGAGGCAGGGCTGTCAACTTTGAAAGATTGTTGGGAGAAATTATGAGCCATTTAAATGATTTTCCGTCTCATCTAGATTTGCATGAACAGGGCCGGTTTGCCATCGGCTACTATCACCAGCGGCAGGATTTTTTCAGCAAAAAAGAAGAAGCAGTGCCCGTAGAAGAGGCACAATAATTACACTGGAAAGGATGATTATGATGAGTAATGATTTACCCGTTCAGAAGCGCTATGATTTTGTAATCTTTTTTGATGTAACAGATGGCAACCCCAACGGCGATCCCGATGCTGGAAACCTGCCGCGCATCGATGCAGAAACCGGGCACGGGCTGGTTACCGATGTCTGCCTGAAAAGAAAAATTCGCAACTATGTGGGTTTAAAAAACAACGATAACGTGCCGCATAGCATATTTATTAAAGAAAAAGCAGTTCTGAACAACACTATCAATCAGGCCTATCTCAGTCTTGGTATAGATTTGGAGAAAGACCCGGCCGATAAAACGGACGGCACAAAAAGAAATAAGAAAGGCCAGGGGCAGGGCAAAGAAGTTGGTCGGGCTAAAGAGTTTTTATGCCGAAACTTCTACGATATCAGGACATTCGGTGCTGTATTGTCGACAGGTGCAAATGCCGGTCAGGTTCGCGGGCCGGCGCAGTTAACCTTCGCCCGCTCGGTGGATCCGGTCGTAGCCCTCGAACACAGTATTACGCGCATGGCAGTTGCTACCGAAGCGGAGGCGGAAAAACAAAGCGGTGACAACCGGACCATGGGACGCAAATTCACCATTCCTTATGGGCTTTACCGGGGCCACGGGTTTATCTCGGCGCCTTTTGCCGAGCAAACCGGTTTCAGTGATGAGGATTTGGAGCTGCTGTGGGAGGCGCTGGAAAAGATGTTTGAGCATGACCGCTCCGCGGCACGAGGGCTGATGAGTACACGCAAGCTCATTGTTTTTGAGCATAATTCAAAAATGGGCGATGCACCTGTTCAAGATCTGTTTGATGCCGTAAGCGTAAAACGGCGCGACGAAAGTAAACCAGCCAGGGGATATAACGATTATATCATTACCATAGACAGCGCACAGATACCACAAAGCGTGCAGCTGACAGAAAGGATTTAATGTGACCTTAAGCTACACTGAAGATGCACTGTTACCACTGTCGGGCATTCAACATTTTGCTTATTGCCCTCGGCAATGGGCGCTGATCCAGGTGGAAAACCAGTGGCTTGAAAACGCGAGTACCGCGCAGGGAAGAATTATCCACCACAGAGTCGATGATCCATACTTTACTGAGGCCCGTGACATGGTAAAAACTGAAAGGGCGATCCCGCTTATCTCCAGGCAGCTCGGCCTATATGGTATTGCTGATCTGCTGGAGATCCACAAGAAAAAAGACGGGCAAAACATAACCTATAGTCTGGTGGAATACAAGCGAGGGAAGCCCAAGCCGGACGACAGGGACGAAGTGCAGCTCTGTGCCCAGGCGATATGTCTTGAGGAGATGCGCAGTACAGCTATTAAAAGCGGCGATATCTACTACGATATGATCAAAAACAGGCACAGGGTTGAATTTTCGAAACAACTGCGGGAAAGAGTGCGGGAACTGTCCCAGGCTATGCATGCCTGTTATGAACAGGGAATAACGCCTGCAGCCATAAAAAGCAGAAAATGTAAAAATTGCTCAATGATAAATGTTTGCATGCCGAAACTTGGTAGCCTTAATACTAAAGCCGAACGATACATTCCTAACTTGGTGCAGGAGCTTGAAAGAGACCTTTAGTTAGAGGTGGAAAATGAGAAAGTTGCTTAATACTTTGTATATAACCAATCCAGAGGCTTATCTTACAAAAGACGGCGAGAATATCGTTGTGCGTCTGGAGGAAAAAGAAGCATTTAGAACTCCGGTTCATTATCTCGAAGGAATCGTTATGTTTAGCTATCTGGGAGCAAGCCCAGCGGCGCTCGGTTTGTGTCTGGAACGCGGTATAGGTGTTTCATTATTAAGCCCCTACGGCAAGCACCTTGCAAATGTTAACGGTACGCCGCAAGGTAATGTTTTACTCCGCAGAAAACAGTATCGAATGGCAGACGAAACCGTTGAATCGGCTAAGTTGGCCAGAAGTTTTGTTATTGCCAAATTAGCCGGATCTAGAACTGTTTTGCGCCGTTTTGTCAGCGACTATCGAGAAACAATTGCAACTACCGACAATGATATTGATGCAGCCTGCAAACTATTAGCGCGTAATATTGTAAGAATCAGCGACAAAGTTGACCTTGATGTAATAAGGGGCATAGAAGGTGAAAGCGCGCGAGCTTATTTTTCTGTTTTTGACAAACTCATTCTAACCAATAAAGAGCACTTTTACATGTTGGAGCGCAGCAGACGCCCACCAAAAGACAATGTCAACGCATTGCTGTCTTTTTTTTATACATTCTTGCTGCATGAAACCAAATCCGCGCTTGTTACTGCCGGGCTTGATCCCTATGTCGGGTTTTTACACCGCGACAGGCCCGGGCGTTTGGGGTTAGCCCTTGATTTAATGGAAGAATTCCGGCCATATATTGCAGATCGGCTGGTACTGAACTTGATTAACCGGCAGCAAATCACCGCCGGTGATTTCATTAAAAAGGAATCGGGTGGTGTTATCCTTAAAGAAGACGCCAGAAAAACGGTTATTGAAGCCTGGCAAAAGCGAAAAGCGGAGGAAATTACTCATCCTTTTCTTGAAGAAAAAATGCCCCTGGGGTTGCTTCCTTACAGCCAGGCATTATTGCTAGCCAGACACCTGCGGGGAGATATAGCCGAATATCCGCCTTTTCTTTGGAAGTAGTTTACTTAGTTGTCGGTTAAAACACAGTTCTTTGAAAACTAAGGAGGTAAACAATCATGATGGTACTGATCACTTATGATGTTGCTACGACAACTCCGCAAGGGCGAAAAAGACTGCGTTTAGTAGCAAAACAATGTGTTAATTACGGGCAGAGAGTGCAGAATTCAGTATTTGAATGTTTGCTTGATCCAGCCCAGTTTGCCATGCTGAAAAATAAGCTCGAAAATATCATAAACAAAGAAGAAGATAGCTTGCGTTATTATCTGCTTGGCAACAACTGGAAAAAAAGGGTTGAGCATGTCGGTGCAAAAGCAGTCTATGATCCAGAGGGGACAATGATTATCTAAAAGTGCGAACCCCAGGTTAACATGACTTCCCTGGACCTTTCGCACCCCTAATGGTTAAAGCAAAATACGACGTTTTTCACATAATTTGATCTAAAAAATTAGGTTATAATAGGGGGTTCGCAGATATAGCTTATTAGACCCTATAAAATAAAAGAGTTTTAGTGATGCGGTCGCCCCCCGTGCGGGGGCGTGGATTGAAACA
>PWEB01000126.1 GCA_003553305.1 Syntrophomonadaceae bacterium | reverse complement strand
TTACTTTTGGAACCATGGCAGCCCGGGCCGCCGTTCGAGATGTGGGCCGGGTTTTGGCCATACCTTATGCCGAAGTTGACCGGATTGCCAAACTAATTCCGGTAGAACCGAATATGACTATTGCAAGAGCCTTAGAGCAGAGTAAAGATCTGCAGTCCCTCTATCAGCAGGAGGAACACTATCGCCACCTGCTCAATACGTCGATGGCTGTGGAGGGGATGCCCCGCCATGCTTCTACTCATGCTGCCGGGGTGGTGATTGCCAAAGAGCCCCTGGTCAATTATGTTCCTCTTTACAAGACCAGCGATAGCACTGTAGTTACCCAGTTTCCGATGGGTACGCTTGAAGCTCTCGGCCTTTTAAAAATGGATTTTCTGGGTTTGAAGACGCTGACCATTATAGGAGAAGCGTTAGAGAATATCGAAAAACGGCATCAACGAGTCATTAATATTGAAGCTATTTCACTAGATGACAGCGCAACTTACGATATGCTTTCGCAGGGAGAAACGACCGGTATATTTCAGCTCGAAAGTTCCGGAATGCGCTCAGTGCTCCGTGATTTGATGCCTAATAAATTCGAGGATATTATCGCGGTTGTTGCTCTCTACCGGCCTGGTCCGATGGATCAGATCCCGATTTTCGTGAACAGCAAGCACGGCCGGGAAACCATAAAATATCCCCACCCGGATCTTGAGCCGGTTCTTAAAGAAACTTACGGGGTGATAGTTTACCAGGAACAGATCATGGAAATTGCAGCCCGCATAGCTGGATTTTCTCTTGGACAGGCTGATTTGCTGCGCCGCGCAATCGGCAAGAAGAAAAAAGATATTTTGGATCAACAACAGCAGTTGTTTGTTGAAGGGTGCCTCAACAAAGGATACACCAGGGAGCTGGGCAAACAGATCTATGACTTAATTCTTAAGTTTGCCTCCTATGGTTTTAATAAATCACATGCTGCTGCTTACGCCCTGATTGCTTACCAGACAGCTTATCTGAAAGCAAACTTTCCGGTGGAATATATGGCTGCCCTGCTGACTGTTTATTATTCGAACAGTGACAAGGTGGCCCTTTATATCGCTGATTGCCGGAGGATGGGGATAGAAGTGCTTCCTCCGGATGTGAATGAAAGCGAAACCCATTTTACGGTGGTCGGGGATAACCGGATTAGGTTTGGGCTGGCGGCTGTGAAAAATGTCGGGATGGGGGCGATTGAATCAATAGTCCGGGCCAGTCAGGAGAAACCTTTTGCTTCTCTGTGTGATTTTGCTTCACGGGTGGACCTGCGATCTTGTAACCGTAAAACCGTGGAAAGTTTGATTAAATGCGGCGCTTTCGATTCACTCGGCGGCCACCGCGCCCAGTACCTGGTTGCTCTTGATGAGGTACTGGCCCAGGGCCAGGCCTCCCAGCGGGAAAGGGAAAACGGACAGATTTCCATGTTTTCCCTGATGGATAGCAGCGTGCAGGAAGAAATGCTTCATGATAACCTGATCGACATCGAGCCATTTTCCGACAAGGAAAGGCTCAATCTGGAAAAGGAAATGCTCGGTCTTTATATATCCGGGCATCCCCTGGAGCCTTACCGGCCGACTTTTGATAAGATGAAAAATTTAACCCGCTGTTTAGAGTTAAAGGAGGCCGGAGATAACCATCATGTTAAAGTCGGAGGCTTGATCCTGGCTGTTCGCAGTTTTTATACCAAGAAAAACAACCAGATGGCTTTTGTCAGGCTGGAGGATTTAACGGGCAGTGTTGAACTGGTAGTTTTTCCTGAACAATACGAAAAGCATGCTGATCTGCTCATAGAGGACAACCTGATTTTGGTCGAAGGCCGGACTGACTTGAAAGAAGAAGAAGATGCCAAGATACTGGTTGAAAAGATGGAACCTTTAACTCAACAACAAAAGTATTACCGTCTGATTATTGGTGAGGAACATGATCGTGATGTATTATCGAGTTTAAAGGATACCCTGGTTGCTGAAAACGGGGAGGTCCCGGTTTGTCTTTTTTTTAAAAAAGACAATAAAATGCTGATGCTGCAGGAAGCATACTGGATTCGCGATAATCCGCAGTGCCGCAGGCAGCTGGAACTGCTCCTTGGATCAGGCGCAGTCAGCGAGCAATACCAGGATTATGGGGTTTAGGCAGTCCTGGCATAGGGTAGGTTCAGAAACAAAGATCATGTCAATATTAAGGAGGATCATTTGATGCGGCGAACTAAAATTGTTTGTACAATTGGGCCGAGCATCGAGACAGAGGAAAAGATAACGAAGGTGATTGAAGCGGGGATGGATGTGGCCCGGCTCAATTTGTCTCACGGCAGCCGCAAAGATCATTACAGCCGCCTGGAGTTAATTCGCAGCGTTAGTGAAAAGAGCAGGAAAAATGTTGGATTCTTGTTTGACACACGCGGTCCGGAAGTGCGGACCGGCGAACTGGGCGAAACCTCTTACATCCTGGAAGACGGCCAGAACTTTATACTGACTACTGAACAGGTGATCGGCGATAACCTGAAAGTAGGAGTGACCTACCCCGATTTACATCTTGATCTGAAACCGGGTAATAAAGTTTTGATCGATGACGGATTACTTGTTTTAAAAGTTTTGGAGATATCGGGCCGCGAAATCCTCTGCCGGGTTATACACGGCGGTGAACTGAAAAGTTATAAAGGCCTCAATACACCGGAAACGAGGATCAATCTGCCAGCGCTCGGGTCGGAAGACAGCGTTGATATCAAAATGGCCCTTGAAAATGAGGTTGATTTTTTAGCTGCATCATTTACCCGCTCTTCCGAAGATATATTAGAGATCAGAAAGTTAGTTGAAGAGAAGTGCGGAAATATTATGATCCTCGCTAAAATTGAGAGCCGGGAAGGTGTGGAAAATTTTGATACAATTCTTGAGGTGGCAGATGGTATTATGGTTGCCCGGGGTGATCTGGGGGTTGAAATTCCGCCGGAAGAAGTTCCGCTGCTGCAGAAAGAATTTATTACAAAGTGCAACCGGCTGGGAAAGCCGGTTATTACGGCCACGCAAATGTTAGACAGCATGATTAGAAATCCTCAGCCGACCAGGGCTGAGGCAAGCGATGTGGCCAATGCAATATTTGACGGCACGGATGCGGTAATGCTTTCCGGGGAAACAGCGGTTGGTCGCTATCCGATTGAAACAGTAGAGACCATGAACAGGATTGCCATGCATACGGAGGGTGGTCTGGATTACAAGAATATACTGGAAGAGTCGGGCCTGACCTCTAAAAGAACTGTGACAGATGCGATAAGTTATGCTACGTGTCATATTGCCCACGAGCTGGGCGCTAATGCTATAATTACTGCTACTCAGTCCGGGCATACGGCGCGGATGGTTTCTAAGTACAGACCGCGGGCACCAATTGTTGCAGTAACTTCACGCCGGAAGGTGGCCTCTCAGTTGGCCCTGACCTGGGGGGTCCATTCAATTATATGTCCACCGGTCAGTTCGACAGACAATATGTTTGACAACGCGGTGCGCACTTCGCTTGCAGAAGGCCTGGTGGCTGACGGTGACCTGGTGATCATTACAGCAGGGGTCCCGGTTGGAGTGTCGGGAACAACAAACCTGTTAAGAGTTGAAACTGTGGGGGAGATTATAGTGCAAGGAACCGGAGTCGGAAAATTATCAGCAAGCGGCAAAGCTTTTGTTGCCAAAAAGGAAAGTGAACTGGAAAACTTTGAAGAAGGGATGATTTTGGTTGCCCCGATGACCAACAACCATTACCTGCCATCTATTGAAAAAGCAGTGGCCCTGGTTACAGAGGAAGGTGGACTCACTTCACATGGAGCGATAGTGGCGATTAACCTGGGCATACCGGCCATTGTTGGGGCAGATAAGGCAGCAGCAAAGATTAAAACCGGCGAGATGATTACTGTAGATGCCACGAGAGGTTTAATATATCGGGGAGAAGCAAATGTCCTGTGATCTTAGCCGGGGGTTTTGATTGATGATTGTTTTTATAACAGCAGTTTATTTTTGAGGTGGAGGTACTTTTATTTGAGAGTAAACAAAACTAATATCCGGGTGCGTTATGAAGAAACTGATCAGATGGGGGTGGCTTACTACGCCAACTATTTGGTCTGGTTTGAGGTCGGCCGCACGGAGCTAATGAGATCGCTGGAGCTTCCTTACCGGGAATTTGAAAAAAGCAACCTGTTTTTCCCGGTCCTCAAAGCTTACTGCGAATACAAACAGCCGGCCGGGTATGATGATCAACTAACCATTGTCACCCGTTTAGAAGGTCTACAAAATGTGCGGA
This sequence comes from Syntrophomonadaceae bacterium, assembly GCA_003553305.1. Classification (GTDB taxonomy): domain Bacteria; phylum Bacillota; class Dethiobacteria; order DTU022; family DTU022; genus B1SED10-74M. The sequence continues at coordinate 5,536 of PWEB01000126.1, read as the reverse complement.
TTACCTTTGATTATGAAATATATAGAGATGATGATTTGCTGGCTGCCGGGTATACAGAACATACTTTTGTTAACGATAAAGGCCGGCCGGTGGCTTTGAAAAAATTCAGTCCTTTTTTATGGAACCGCTTATGCCAGGCCATGGATAACAGCACTGATAAATAGGAGGGATAGATTGGCCTCTGAACATGAAAAAATAGGTGTGGTTTATGACCCGGATTACCTGATCCACACTCAACGGCAGCACCCGGAGCGTAAAGAAAGGCTGGAATATATGTATAGTGCTCTGCAGAATGACAGTTTGATGGACAACATAGAGCTTGCGAAACCGGTTCCCGCCGAGGTTGAAGATATTAACCTGGTTCACGATTATAGTTATATACGCTCTGTTGAAGAGGCTTGTTTGGCCGGAAAGCGGTTCCTGGACATGGATACCTATATTGGGCCTGAATCATACCGGGTGGCGCTTCTATCGGCAGGCGGAGTGCTGATCGGCTTAAAGAATGTCCTTAATAATAATCCCCGCAAAACCTTTGTGTTTAACCGCCCTCCCGGCCACCATGCTGAAAGAAGCCGGGCTATGGGATTTTGCCTCTTTAATAACATTGCCGTTACTGCAGCTGTGGCCAGGCAGAATTATGGCGTTAAAAGAATAGCCATTGTTGACTGGGATGTTCATCATGGCAACGGGACTCAGCATGCTTTTGAAGATGACCCGGAAATTCTTTTCATTTCCACTCACCAAAGTCCGGCCTATCCGGGCAGCGGAGGGTTGAATGAGGTTGGCAGCGGGAAGGGTAAAGGCTTCACCGTTAATATCCCTTTGCCTCCCGGATGTGGTGATGCGGAATATGGCCTTGCTTTTGAGAAGGTAGTAGTTCCGGTGCTCGATCAGTATCAGCCCGAATTACTGCTTATATCTTCCGGCCATGACGCGTACAGCCATGATCCACTGGCCGGTATGAGCTTAACGGAGCAGGGTTATTATAACATGGCCGAAGCTTTGAAAGGAGTTGCCGAAAGTTGGTCTGAAGGTAGAATTTTACTATGCCTCGAAGGCGGCTATCATCTTGAAGGTCAGGCTGGGATAGTGGTCCAGATTTTAAATGCCCTTGGCAGCTGGGGTTTACCGATCGGGGAAAATGCCCTTGTGGAAGAACCGGGTTCGCATGCTCAAAAACGAATCGAAGAAGTGCTTGATGTGCAAAAAGCTTTTTGGAGTTTTTAAGGATTAGCAGCTTAAGTCCATGTGATAGATAAGCAGGCCGCTGGGCAGCTTGGGATAGAAATAAGTTGATTTCTGGGGCAGAACCGCACCCTGCCGGGCCTGGTCGAGAACCCGGGCCACTGGAATGGTCCCCAGGATAAAGACGGCATCTGCAGAACCGGACTTTACAGAATCAAGAGAACCGGCAAAATCATGTGAAAAACCAAGCAAGTTTTTATCGCTGTCCCGGTTTTTATCTGCAGCTGCAAGGGGATTAAGAATCTGTTCATGGAGCAGTTTTACCGGCAGGGCAATTCCGGAAGCAGTTTCCCCCGATTTGCCTGCTGATTTAGGGGTTAGCAAACAAATTTTATCTGCCGTAATATAACCGAAACCACTTTTTTCCCGGCTCACTTTATCCAGTTCTGCCAGGTAAGCCTGGCTTTCAAAATGATCGGGGTCTCCCCACTCAATGACTTCAAAATGCTCATTAATTTTTTGTTCTATAATTTTCGTTTGATGATGATTTAATTTGTTTAGCAGGCGGTGTGTGGGCAGCATCAGCAGGCCGGGGTCATAAACACTGACCAGGGTGGTAAGTATATAGCGGGCTCCGGGTAATTGGGACGGATCTATGCTCTGCAGATAAGTTAAGGCTGTTTCATAGCGATGGTGTCCGTCGGCGATTAAAAGTGGTTGATCGGCCAGGTAATCTTGCAAATCATTAATTAATGCAGGATCGTTTGCAGCCCAGAGGCGGTGTTTTTGTCCGGATTCTTCAGTAGTTTCAAGCAGTGGAATTTTACCCGTAACTTTTTCAAAAAAGCAATCAATCCGCTGCTGTGGATCAGGGATCAGGGTAAAGACTGGACTAAAATTTGCCCTGGAGTGGCTGAGCAGTTCCAGGCGGTCCTTTTTCGGGGCCGCCATCGTTTTTTCATGGGGCAGAACTACTTTTGAGGAATAAGGTTCAATTTTCAGAGCGGCCATTACTCCCCGGCGTGTATATTCCTGCCCGTTATAAATAAAGGTTTGTTCATAAAAGTAAAAATTCTCGATTTCATCACACTGCAGGACCCCTTCATTCAACCATTGTTTTATGGTTTTAGAAGCCCTGCTGTAACGGTTATCTGTTTGGTGATCGCCCGGATAGGTTTTACCGTACTCAAGACGGATTATATTGTATGGATTTTTTTGGTACAGAACTTCCTGTTCTTCGGGGTTGATTACATCGTAAGGCCGGGCCAGGACCGCTGCAGGATTCCCCAGCATGGCCTGGTTGTATCTGATTGCTTTAAACGGCCTGATTGCAACCATATAATCAACTCCTTTAGTTAGCGATTTGGTTTATTGATGATCGTGCTTGATCGATTCTATAATAAGCGCAGAAGCTTTGCAACTGTCCGGCAATTTCCGATTAAGTTTGATAAAGTATTTTTAACTTGGAGGAATTTTTAAATTTATGTTGAACATATTATAAACATAAAACATTATTTCGTTCTGCAAAACGATTGCTTTGCCCTATAAGAAACGGCAGTTAAAAACGATATGGGGGGGAATTAAAGGTGTTGATCTACCAACAAAATTTATGTGGAGGTAGTAGAATTTGTAAAATCGTGTACTCTTTAAGCCAGTTAAAGGAGATCAATGTTGATAAGTCATTTTAATGCTTTTGTTAAGGGAAAAGGAGGCTATTTGAAAAAAGGAGCCAGGTTATGAGCAATGCTGACGACAAAAGAATTTACATAAATGAGATGGTCGATCAGTTGCTTGACGTGGAGGAAGTCGTTGAGTTATTAAAAAAAATGATCAGTATACCCAGCGTTAATTACGGGGACAGCAGCTGTTCTGATGAGGCCGAGAAGGAAATGGCCGAATTTGTGGTTGCCTGCTGCCGGAATGCAGGTCTTTCTGTTTCCATGCAGGAGGTTTTTCCGGGACGCCCTAATGTAATAGCCACTTTGGACGGTAAAAGTAAAGACAGCAGGCTGGCGTTTTGCGCCCCTGATGGAATAATATGGTTACTTGTTTTTTGATGTTATTTGTTGCTGTAAGGCCACGGTAGCTTCATAGTTGAAGGATAAATAAAGCCTATTTGAAGGGGCGTTTGTTTAATTACAGGTATTATAAATTGGGGGAGTGCTTTTCGAGTTTTTTTGAGCAGCCCTGATCTTAAAATACAGGCATCCTGTAAATGGCCCCTAAATATAGTACCAAATATTACATAGGAGGATTTTTAATGTCGGTAGAAGTGGAAAAGGCTAAAAAGGAAGACAATGTTCTTGTAGCAACGCTGGCTGCTATGAAGCAGGCAGTGGAGTTGACTGACTTGTCTCCCGAGGTTTATGAACATCTGAAAACTCCGATGCGTTTTGTTGAAGTTGCAGTGCCGGTTGAGATGGAAGATGGTAGTACGAAGGTTTTTACCGGTTACCGCTGTCAGCACAACAATGTGTTTGGTCCATATAAGGGAGGGCTGCGTTATCACCCCGACGTGACGACTGACAGTATCAAGGCCCTGTCCATGTGGATGACCCTGAAGTGTTCACTGGTAGGAGTTCCTTTTGGCGGTGGAAAGGGTGCGATTGCCTGTGACTCTCAAACGCTGACTGTAAAAGAGCGTGAAAGAATGACCCGCAGTTACGTCAGGGCGCTTGGTTCAATCCTCGGACCGGAAACTGATATTCCGGCACCTGACGTTTTTACCGATGCCCAGGTTATGGCCTGGATTGCAGATGAATACAGCAGCAATATGCGTGGGCCTTCCTTTGGAGTGGTAACAGGTAAACCACTTGCAGTGGGCGGCTGTGTAGGCCGTAATGAAGCAACCGGCAGGGGTGTTTTCTTTGTGGCCAGGGAAGCGGCCCAAGCATTTAAAATACCTTTTGAAAAGGCCCGCATAGCTATCCAGGGCTTTGGTAATGTGGGTAGCAATGCGGCCAAACTTTTCGCTGACTCAGGTTGCTCAATAGTTGCGGTAAGCGATGTTAGCGGCGGAATTTATAATGAAAATGGTCTTGATGTTTGCAAATTAATTGAACATGTTGAAGAAACCGGCTTTGTAAAAGACTTCCCTGAATCCCAGGATATAACCAACCAGGAGCTTATAGCCATGGATTGTGATATCCTTGTTCCTGCCGCTCTTGAAAACCAGATTACCGGTAGCAATGCTGCTGATGTAAAAGCAAAAATTGTTGTTGAAGGGGCGAACGGACCGACAACCCCGGACGCAGATCAAATTTTGAAAGATAAAGATGTTTTAGTCGTACCGGATATCCTCGCCAACAGCGGTGGTGTTACCGTTTCATATTTCGAGTGGGTTCAGAATAACTATGGTTTCCGCTGGGATCTTGCTACGGTAAACAGGCGGTTGGAAGAAAAAATGAGCGATGCCTTCAAGACGGTTTACAACTATTACTGTGAAAAATGCGTCGATTCTGATATGCGGACCGGAGCCTACATGTATTCCATCAAGCGCCTCGCTGAGGCCATGAAATACAGGGGCTGGATAAATGGAAGTTTAGAAAGAAATAATTAAAACAAAAGGAGCGCTTTCTGAAAACAGGTAGAGCTTAAAATATTAGGGCAGTTTTAGGGCAATAAATGGGTAAAGGCTAAAAAGAGTGCAGCAATACCCTAGCCACGGGCACCATGTGCCTGAGGCTAAAATGAACCTTTATGCGGGGGCATCGGGACAACTCGGGCGTCATGCTTGCTATCTCAGCCGGGGTTCCATAGCTCCTTGCTCACGGATCAAAAAGTGATCTTGAACATCTTGCGCAATGATAATATCGAGTTTTGCCTCTTAAAAGAGGCCGGCAGCTTGCGATGGTAGAAAAGAAATGTCAGGGTCATCGCAATTACTGTCCAATAGATCATTACCATAAATGTTGTCGGAATAAAATTAATTTATAAATATAACTATTAGGGAGGTCTGGTCATGTCGATGTCGAAAAGAATAATTGCAAAACACTGTTTCACCATGCAAAATGTAATAATAAGGGGCTGGTTTTAGGCGTTACTATTACCGGCTTGCCTTTTAACCTCAATTCCCGCATATTTGTAACGAGGAATTCGCTTAAAACCCTTATAAACACTGGATTTTTAGACTAATAATGCTTGACAAATTCCCCTAAACAAGTTACAATTGTAACAATGAAAGGGGAAGTGAAAATGCCAATTGTCCACCAGGAAAACAAAAAGACAGGCATAACTTACGTCTACGAATCCGAAGCCTACTGGGATAAGGAAAAACAGCAATCCAGAAGCCGCAGAAAATGTATCGGGAAATTAGATCCTGTAACCGGAGAGCTAGTCCCATCCAAGAAGC
>PWEB01000104.1 GCA_003553305.1 Syntrophomonadaceae bacterium | reverse complement strand
GCGCTGCTAAAGGCTGTGAAGTTGCTACCATGCCTTTCTGTGAAAAAACCACCGATCTGCGAGACGGATAGGGATGATAAAGCGGATCAAAATCATAGCTCATTAGTTGATTCCTTTCTAGCACTACAGCGCAACATCAAAACAACTTGATTCTAAATAGCATCTGCGCTGAGCTGTAAAATAACGATCACGCCAAAGATTTGACATCTTGGTTTGATCATCAAAATATTATCCGTGTTTATCTTCAGGCTTCTTTCCACACAGCCCACCTTTTGCTGTGGTTTTTGATGCAATTACTACGGCTTCCGGATCCAGCCGTCGTGGTCAAAATAGCTGTAATTTACGCCTTCGTAGCGGAATTCGTAAACATTCGGCCCTTCCAGGTAATCAAGTTGAAACCATGAATCCTCATCATAGTCCACCCCTACCGGTTCCACCAATTGATTGCCCTCCCGGTTAATAAAACTAAGTTTCTCATCTTTAATAACTCCGGCCGCCTCATTTTCAAAAGCAGTTGCCAAGTCATACTGTATTTCGATTACCTCCCGGCCATCCCGGTCAACAAAACCGAATTTGCCATCTTTTTTAATTAAAACCCTATTCTGCTTGAGATAGCCGAATCCTTCGTCATCCTCGGGCCCCCTGTAAGTGCCAAATCCTCCAGGGTTTTTTAAGTAACCGCCATATTTTCCAGGGGTTATAATGTATTCGCCCCTACTTAAATCATACAAACCTTCCCCTTCGAGGCCTTTTTCTTTAACCACAATTTGCGGCACATCATTAAATTCCATTGGTAAATCCCAGTAACCCCAGTAACCGCCGATTTCTTCAAATTTGAAGTCGGTTAAAAATTCACCCCCGGCAAAAACTCCCCAGAGGCCATCTTTTTTAAATAACGTGTAATCTTCTGCCACATGACCGGCGGTTGGGTCACCTGTACCGGGAGGTCGCGATTTACTATAATTGTCAAAGGCCGGTTCTTTAATAACTTCCCCTTCGATCGATTTAATGCCTGCTTTTCCTTTTTCGGTAAAAATAAAATAATTACCGATGGTTTCTTCAATCTCCCCTTCAAACAACACTTCCCCATCCGAATCCAGGTAACCGGTGCGGGAGTTATCTTCAAAACGGGCAGCGGCAGCATCAGGAGACATACGGCCGGTAGAGACTTCAACATTATCAAACACTGGCTCCACCAGAAGTTCACCCTTAAAATCAATTAATCCCCAGCTGCCATCTTTTTTAACCGGACAAACCCCCTTATTGAAAAGGCCATATTCATCGATATCAAGCTTCTTGATTATTTCACCGCTCAGATTGAGCAGGTAAACCTGGTCGTTCATTTTTCCCTTTAAAACCTCGTATTCCGCCCGGCCCGTGCTTTCCAAATCCTCGTACTGCGGTTCAATAACTATGTCCCCGCTTGCACTGTCTGCCAGACCTAAAAGGCCGTCCTGTTTTATCTTTAACAGATCGCGCTCTTGAATAAATGGAATAATAAATGATACTTCTTCATACTTTAATTCTAAAAGCGGATTTTGCTCAAAATCAATGAAGCCGTACCTTCCGCCTTCAACAACGATCAGGCCATAGTTGTTGTAATGTAACTGCGGCGCCGCTACATATTCTCTGAGTAAAGTGGTAATTACTTGGCCCTTTTCATTAAAAGCAACCTGCTTACGATTGCCATCGATATCAATAGTTAAAATTAAGGGATCGGTTTCTCCTACCTGGTACGGCTTTACTCCTGGATGATCCCAGAATGAACCAAAAGCACTAAGGGCACAATTAAGCTCACTGACCCGAACTACCTTCTCTCCTTCTGTATCGATCAAGCCATATTTACCATTTTCTCTAATCGGCAATAAATATCCCTTGAGATCATCTTTTAGAACCAGCCTTTCTAAATCCAGGTCCAGTTCTCTTACCGCAGTCTCCAGTTCTCTTACCGCAGTCAGTGTACGGTTTTCAACGGCGGCAAATTGATAAGTTTTATCTTCACTGACGACTTCATCATCTTCCAGCCACTTCTTGAATCGATATCCTTCTATTTCCCTTGCTTCAATTTCCACCGTTTCACCATACTCATAAGTGCCTCCACCGATAAGGGTATCTTCTTCGATATCGCATTCAAGATTGATTGTAGGGGTTTTTCTTGAAAACTCAGCAACCAGCTCTTTTTCTTCCTCTACTTTCAGTTCCATTTCTTTATCGCTATACTCTAGATCTGTTCCCTTTACTTTCCAACGGTCAAAAGTGTATCCCTCTTCAGTTTCTGCCTTGATGGCAACTTTTTCGCCTTCAGCATAAGTGCAGCTTCCACTGACCGCGCCTGCATCTTCAGGATCGGCTGCTAACTTCAATTCATATTCCGCCGAACAACCTAAAATGAAAACGGATACAATCATGGCTAAAGCAACTAACAGACAGGTTTTTTTAATTATATTGACGACCATACTAAACTCCCCTCTCATTGATTAAACAGTAACATACCGGGAAGCCGTATTACAACTTATGAAAATATATTATTTTACAGCTCAGCGCAGGTGTTATTTAGAATCAAGTTGTTTTGATGTTGCGCTGTAGTGCTAGATTACTTCAAGTTTTTTGCCGACCTTAATAAAGGCTGAGACAGCCTGATCAATCTGCTCTCGTTCATGGGCGGCAGAAAGCTGGACCCGGATCCGGGCCTGGCCCCTGGGCACAACCGGATAGACAAAACCGATCACGTAAATGCCTTCCTTGAGCATTAGATCGGCCACTTCCATTGCCTTTGGTTCATCATAAAGCATGACCGGCACGATCGCTGTTTCGCCCGGGATAAGAGTAAAGCCTGCTTCGCTCATCTTTTCACGAAAGTATTTAGCGTTCTCCATCACTTTATCCTGCAGGTCAGTTGATTCAGTAAGGATTTCTAACGCTTTCAAAGTGCCTCCGACGATGGAGGGAGCCAGTGAATTAGAAAAGAGATAGGGCCTTGAAGTTTGACGAAGCATCTCGATGATCTCTTTGCGGCCTGCTGTACAGCCGCCCATCGCTCCACCCAGCGCCTTGCCAAAAGTGGTGGTGATCAAATCTATCTTTCCTTCTAAACCAAAGTATTCAGGGGTGCCGCGCCCTGTTTTGCCGATATAACCGGTAGCATGGCTGTCATCCACCAGGACCAAAGCATCGTACTGCTCGGCCAGGGCACAGATCTCCGGCAACTTAGCAAGGTCGCCGTCCATGGAAAAGACCCCATCGGTAGCGATAATACGGTGCTTTGCTGACTGGCTGTCCTGCAGGCATTTTTCCAGTTCAGCCATGTCGGAATGAGTGTACCGAAAACGCTTAGCTTTACACAACCTGATGCCGTCAATAACTGAGGCATGGTTTAACTGATCAGAGATAATAACGCTCTCCTCTCCGAGCAATGGCTCGAAAACACCGCTGTTGGCATCAAAGCAAGCAGCATAGAGGAGGGTGTCTTCAACAGTAAGAAATTCAGACATTTTTCTTTCGAGTTCCTTGTGGATCTCCATAGTGCCGCAAATAAAGCGCACCGAAGAAAGCCCGTACCCCCAGCGGTCCATAGTTTTCCGGGCTGTTTCAATTATGTCAGGATGGTTAGACAGGCCGAGGTAGTTATTGGCACAAAAGTTGAGCACCCTTTCCCCGGAAGACACCTCAATCTCCGCTTCCTGGGGGCTGACTATAACCCGCTCGTTTTTGTAGAGCCCCTCCTGCTTATTCTTTTCAAGCTGTTCTCGAATATCTGCTATTATTCTTTTGGACATTTCTGTTCCCTCCTGATTCTTTTATGAGAATTTTCATATGATCAAACCGTTAATTTTTTTCTACTTTTTATTTTGGTCAATGAATGCTCGGCTTTCACCAGACAGGAATTATGATAATTTTGCTGTGAGGACATTTAGCATATCTGTTGTCATCATTTCAAAGCCATACTGAGGATTCCAATCCCACTCAGTGCGGGCTGCTGAATCGTCAAGTGAATTTGGCCAGCTGTCCGCAATAGCCTGCTTGACTGGATCAACCTCGTAAGTAATTGTAAATTCAGGGATATGTTTCTGTACTTCTAGATAAAGCTGCTTGGGAGTTATGCTGAAGGCCGTAACATTAAAAGCATTGCGATGCTTAAGCTTTGACGGATCCGCTTCCATTAATTTTACAGCGCCTTCCAGGGCATCAGGCATATAAATAAAGTCAAGTTGGGTATTTTCTTGCAGAGGGCAATTGTGTTTTCCCTCTCTTAATGCATCATAAAAAATCTCTACGGCGTAATCAGTGGTCCCTCCACCGGGCAGGGCAGCATTGGATATTATCCCAGGATACCTCATACTGCGAATGTCCAGGCCATATTTTAAGTGATAGTAATCGCAAAGCATTTCCCCGGTTACTTTTGCAATGCCATATACGGTGATCGGCCTGGTTATTGTATCCTGGGGAGTTTTATCTTTCGGAGAGCCCGGGCCAAACACAGCAACTGAACTGGGGAAAAATATCGAGCAACCCTGAGGTCTGGCCGCTTCAAAAACGTTGAGTAAGCCGTTCATGTTGATCTCCCAGAGCATCTGGGGATCTTTTTCTCCTTTCGCTGAAAGGATTGAGGCGAGATGATAAATTGTATCAACCCTTTTATTATTGATCACAGCTGCGATCTGCCCCGGATCAGTTACATCGAGCAGTTCGAATGGCCCTTCTTCTGCGATGCTGCTATCTTCCTTGATCCTTCTGCCTGAGGCGATAACACTTTCCGAACCGTATATTTTGCGAAGATATCTGACTAACTCTGTACCGATTTGCCCCATTGATCCGGTAACCAGGATCTTTTTCCCCATTTTCACTGTTTTCCCCTCCTATCAAGAAATGGGCACAATTATCTTCATCTAGAATGTACCCTGTAAACAGATATTCATTTTGCTTTTGCTGTAAAAAGATCAGCTATCTCAGCTGTGGTCTTTGTGAAAAGTAAGTAGTTAATTGCTGTTTGCTCTCATACTGCGCTATTTGATGAAGAATAACTTTCTGCTGTTTTATGGCATATGCGATAATTTTCTTAATTTAACGGGTTAACGGTATTTTCCGATCCGCCCTTTTCAATGACTATAAACAGGAAACTCCCGGCATAAGTTAATGACCCGCTGCTTGATTTTCCCCAGCCCCTCAGGATTATCCCGCGATACCAAGGTTTCCTCAATCAATAAGGCAATTTCAGGCATCTGCTGCGTATTCATGCCGCGTGAAGTCAGGGTGGGAGTGCCCAGCCTGATGCCGCTTGGATCATGGGGCCCCCTTGGATCATAGGGAATTGCATTCTTGTTTACAGAGATATTGACTTGTTCGAGCGCTTTTTCTGCTTCCAGGCCTGAAACAAACTTAGTACGCAAATCGATCAGGACCTGGTGAGTATCAGTACCGCCGGTTATCAAATCAAAATCAAGTTCAGTCATCGCCCTGGCAAGAGCCCTGGCGTTTTCAAGAACAGATTTTTGATACTTGATGTAGGAGGGTTGTTGAGCTTCTTTTAAAGCAACCGCCTTGGCAGCAATGATATGCATTAAAGGCCCGCCCTGCAGACCAGGGAATACTGCCTTGTCAATTACCGAGGCATACTTTTCCTGACCTAGAATCAGGCCTCCCCGCGGGCCGCGAAATGTTTTATGGGTGGTAGCGGTGACTAGATCTGAAAAATGAACAGGATTAGGATGTAGACCGGCCGCAACAAATCCTGCCGTGTGGGCCATATCCACTAAAAGATAAGCGCCGACCTCCTCGGCTAGATCCTTAAAGCCCTTAAAATCTATAAGGCGCGGGTATGAACTGGCCCCGGCGATAATCAACTTTGGCATAACTTCCTGCGCTTTTTCCCTGACTTGATCTAAATCTAGCAAACTGCTGCCCTGGTCTACACCGTAGCTGAAAGAATGATAATAACTACCGGAGATATTAACTTTACTGCCATGGGTGAGATGACCTCCATGGCCGAGGTCCATACCCAAAATACGCTCTCCGGGATCAAGGAGCGCAAAAAATACAGCCAGGTTGGCCGAAGCGCCGGAGTGAGGCTGTACATTGGCATGACCGGCCTTAAAGACTTCTTTTGCCCTTTCACAGGCCAGTCTTTCGGCACGGTCAACCCAGGCACACCCTCCATAATAGCGGGCGGCCGGATAACCTTCCGCATACTTATTAGTTAAAACCGAACCCTGAGCTTCAAGAACCGCCTTACTGACCAGGTTTTCAGACGCAATCATGTTTAATGATTCCTGCTGACGGTTTTCCTCTTCACTTAATATCTTATCAATATCCGGGTCTGAAGCTGGCAGGGCGTCCCTGGGCATAATCTTAAACTTATTATACATCACTGGTCCGGCCTCCTGAATTAAAGCAAAACTTTGATAAGTTTTACTACTCTACTCTTTCAAAATTGTATCATAAAATCAGCATCCTATCCAATTTTTAAGGAGCAAGAGCATATACAAGTTGCCTTATTAATTAAAATATGAACAAGGATTAGTTGTTTTATTATTTGACTAAATCCGCTACAATAATAGAAGAAGCAAGCAAGCAAACACTCAGACTGCCAAAACAACCAATTCGAAAGGAGAATGATAATGGCTGAGGTAAAATGCAGTTCATGCGGCCATACAGGAGAAGCAAATGAGTCATGGTCAGAATGTCAGAAGTGCGGTCATACTCTTTGCCTAAACTGCAGCAAAAAAGAGCACCAGGAAAAACAAGACCTGGAAAAACTCCGTAAAGGAAGCGCCGAAGATCGCTTAAGTGTAACCTGCCCCAGCTGCAGTTACGGCATGTTCCACATGTAAACAAGCAAAGAGCAGAGTTGATTAAACAAATTATTGCTGATAAAATTGCATTGCTATATAAATACTGTGGCAAGCTGAATAAGCTTGCCTTTTTGTTAACAACATGGCCATATAACCAGAAATGAGGGATGAAGAATGAATGCCAAAAAAATAATCCTGGTTGTTATTATTGTACTGACAACTAATATAATAACATTCTTTGCAGCCAGCACTTTAATGCTAGAACCTGCAGAAAAGGATCCTGCACCGGAAACTGCCCAACAATCGGAGCGAATCAATGAAGTCATTGCAATCCTCGAGGCTGAACATATCGACGAAGTAGACCGGGAAAAACTTTTAGAAGGGGCTATAGAAGGTTTGCTCGAGGAATTAGACGATCCCCAGGCCAGCTATATGACCCCTGAAGACTATGAGAACTTTATGATTCAGGCAGAAGGAACTTATGGAGGCATAGGCATCGAAGTTTTCACCGATAATGATTACGTAACCGTGATGGCGCCGATTTCAGGCACTCCTGCTGAAGAAATAGGTCTCAGCTCGGGTGACCGGATTATATCAGTAGATGGGGAAAACCTGGTCGGAGAAGATTTAAACATGGCAGTCAGCCTGATGCGCGGTGAGCCCGGCACTGATCTTTCCTTCAAGGTAGACCGGCCGGGTGTGGATGAAGAACTGGAATTTGAAATTACCAGGGAGAAAATCGAGATCGATACAGTGGAATATGAAATGCTTGAAAACAATATTGGCTACCTCAAACTAAATAGCTTCGGCCAGACTTCAGGCCAGGAGTTTAAAGATGCGCTTGAGGAAATGAAGCAGGATGGTATGGAAGGCCTGGTTATCGACTTAAGGAATAATCCGGGTGGCCTGTTAGATGCAGCAGTCGATATTGCTGACCTCCTGGTTCCTGAAGGGCCGATCACTCACATCGCCGATCGCGATGGAACGCTCGAAACAATGTCCTCTAACAGTGCAGCACTGGGAATTCCCCTGGTAGCGCTGGTTAACGAATCAAGCGCAAGCGCTTCGGAGGTTTTAGCCGGGGCACTTCAGGATACAGAAAGTGGAACTATTATTGGAACAAAAACTTTTGGGAAGGCTTCTGTGCAAAACGTCCGTGAACTGAGCTCAGGGGGCGCTCTAAGTTACACTGTGGCTCAATACAAAACTCCTTCAGAAAGAGTTATTGACGAAAAAGGCCTCTCTCCGGATCTAGAAGTTGATCCCCCTGCCATCGCTGAACTTGCCATGAAACCAATCAGTACCAGCCTGGTTCAAGGGGACGATGGAGAAGAAGTGGAAACTCTGCAGATGATCCTCGAAGAAACAGGGCACTATGATCACGAAATTACCGGTGATTATGATCAGGCCACTGCCGATGCCCTGAAAGCATTTCAAGAAGATCGGGAAATCAACGTTACCGGCGAAATGAGTGAAATGGTGGTCAGGCAATTCCATGATGAGATAGAAAAGCGCAGGAAAGAGGATGACAAGAAACTTGAAAGAGCCCTGGAAGAGCTGCTTCAAGAGCTTGAGTAGCAGCCCGTATTTTTTCTGTTCACGAGCTTAAACAGGGCCGGGTTTAAAAATATTTGCAGCAATAAGCCCGAAAGGAGTTTAATAAGAATGAGTAAACACTGGGATCTGACCAACCTTTACCGGGATTTTGCTGATCCGAATTTCGGGGACGACAGGGAAAAACTCTCCCTACTGCTCGATTCACTTGAAAAATGGGAGCCAACCGAAGCCGGCAGCAATCCTAAGGCAGCAGAAAGCTTTATAAATAAGCTCATTGACTTTTATAATGTTTACAGTAAGCTGCTCACCTTCGCCCACCTGAGGGTCAGTGTGGATGCCCGCAATGAAGAAGGTTTAAAAATCATTGAAGAACTTGAAAAAGAAGGCACCCGCCTGACCAGTCCAAGTGTCAAGTTCCAGAAATGGCTGGGTAATCTGGATGATTTGCCGGGCTTAATAAAGGGCTCCGCACTATTAGAAAAACACCTTTTTTTCATGGAGGAGTTAGTTGAACAAAGCAAATATCTGCTCTCCGAAAAAGAAGAAACCATTATCGCAGAACTTAAACGAACCGGCTCTTCAGCCTGGACCAAACTCCAGCAAAAATTAACCTCTACCCTGATGTTAGATGTAGAGATAGAAGGCGAGATAAAAACCCTTCCCTTACCGGAAGTCAGGAACCTGGCTTTCAAAAAAGATCCCCAAACCCGGCGAAATGGCTATGAGGCTGAATTAAATGCCTACACCGAAATTGAAGAACCGGTGGCGGCTGCCCTGAATGGGATCAAGGGTGAAGTCCTCACCATCACAAACAGACGCGGTTTTGGCCATCCCCTTGAAGAGACCCTCCAAAAATCCCGGATGGACCAAGAAACCTTGGAAACAATGCTCGAAGCGATGCGGGATTTTTTGCCCATTTTCAGGGCATATTATAAAACTAAAGCACGGCTGCTGAACCAGGGAGAAGGTCTGCCCTTTTTTGATATATTTGCGCCAATGGGAGAAGTGGAGATGGAGTTCTCCCTGGAAGAAGCTCAAGATTTTATTATTAAGAATATCAAAGGTTTCAGTCCGGAGATGGCTGAGCTCTACCAGCGGGCTTTTACCGAAAAATGGATAGACACCGAACCCCGGGAAGGGAAAAGAGGCGGAGCTTTCTGCGCGAATATTAATCCGATCGGCGAAAGCAGGATCCTTAGTAATTTCACGGGCAGTTTCAATGATATGATCACCCTGGCTCATGAGCTTGGCCATGCTTATCATGGACACTGTTTGAACGAAGAAAGCATTTTAAATTCAGGTTATCCTATGCCTCTTGCTGAAACTGCTTCAATTTTCAGCGAAACCATAGTAACCAGCGCCGCCCTAAAAGAAGCTGATCCTGAACAAACTTTTGCTATCCTCGAAAGCAGGATCAGCCAGGCCGGGCAAGTTATTGTAGATATCTACAGCCGCTATATTTTCGAAAACAATCTTTTTAAGCAGCGGAATCTGGC
>PWEB01000279.1 GCA_003553305.1 Syntrophomonadaceae bacterium | reverse complement strand
TTGATCGGTGGCAAAATAGGCCTGTGGGAAGTATTACTTGTCCTTGTAGTTGCCTTGGTCATCTTCGGCCCGGCAAAATTGCCGGAAATGGGCCGTTCAATCGGCAACGGATTAAAGGAGTTTAAAAAGGCTACACGAGAGCTAAAGGAAACTATTAGTCTGGACGACAATGAGACTGATAAAAAAAGCGGTAGCTAATAATAAATTTCCTTTGCATGTGATAATATGTTACAATTAATGGGTAAAAAAATAATGTGTTAATTCTTTGCGAATTAATTCTCTATAGAGGAGGATTTGTTATGTTTGGAAGAATCGGACCGACAGAGATAATCCTTGTTTTAGCAGTAATTCTCTTGATCTTTGGTTCCACCAAGCTTCCTGAACTTGCTAAAGCGGTCGGTAAAAGTGTGGTTGAATTAAAAGAAGGATTAAAGGGAAGTTCTGAATCTGACGAATCGACTGCCCCAAACTCCGAGGCTGATAAGTAGGGGTTGCAGTGAAGGGTCCGGAGTTTACTAAAACAGGAAGGATATTGAAGCAGTGCCGGGAATGCCGGGAGGTATTCATATAAATTGAGTAAAAACAAAAACGGCACTATGCCTGTCCTTGACCATCTTTCAGAGTTGCGCCTGCGACTGATGATTTCAGCAGGCGCTTTGATTGTTGCAGCAGGAATCTGTTTTTCTTACATCGAGCTTATCCGCAGCATATTAACCCGCCCGCTCGGTGACCTAACCTTGATTTACCTTTCTCCTCCGGAAGCCTTTATGGCTAATTTAAAACTGGCCCTGTTCAGCGGGTTTATAGTTGCTCTACCTGTAATTCTTTATGAGCTGACAGCATATGTTTTCCCAGGGCTGGTCCGTAACGAAAAGAAGTTTTTTATTGCTGTCTTAGTGGGGATTATTGTTCTCTTCAGTGGTGGTGCGATATTCGCTTATTACGTTGTTTTCCCTTATACTATAAGCTTTTTCCTGCAATTTGCCGATGCTCAGCTGGAACCCCAACTCACTATCAGTGAGTATATTTCATTTGTTATTTCTTTTCATGTTGCTTTTGGTGCGGTTTTTCAATTACCCCTGTTTACTTGGACCCTTGGCAAGATTGGCTTAATAACGACTGACTTTTTGCGTCGTTACAGGAAGATTGCACTTTTAATCATGCTTTCAATCTCAGCAGTGATTACCCCGCCCGATATTATTTCTCAGGCAGTAATGATTGTGCCATTAATGCTGCTTTATGAAGTGGGCATTATCATGGTTATAATCAGTGAAAGAAAACGTTTGGAATACCTGTCCGAATAAAAGATGGCCCATTAAAAACTGTTGGAGTTGGCTAGTGAAAGAGTGGATGATGCAATGGAGGATAGAGGTAAAATAAAGAGAGGAGCTGTAATCCTTGCCGGCGGTGACAGCAAACGGCTGGGCAGACCAAAAGGTTTACTGGATTTTAATGGACAAACCCTGATTGGCTTGGTAGCAGGGAAGCTTTTTGAATTTTTCCAGGAAATTACCGTGGTTACAGATCGACCGGATTTATATGAATTTTTACCGGCTCGTATAACCGGTGATTTGCTTACTGAGAATCAGAAAAGCTCTTTGCGGGGAATTCATGCCGGATTGAGCGCTTCAAATTTGCCTTATCAATTTGTGGCAGCCTGTGACTTGCCTTTTTTAAACTTGGAACTAATTAAATATATGTCCGGATTTGCTCCTGATTTTGATGCGGTTGTTCCGCGCATCGGCTCCTATCATCAGCCTCTCCATGCCTTTTACAAACGCTCTTGTATTGATATAATCGAAAGGCAGGTTCGGTCGGGACATTATAAGGTTACTGATTTTTATGATCATATAAAAATCAAGTTTATAACCTTGCCAGAAGTTCAGCGTTTTGACCCGGAGCAGCAAGCATTCATTAATATAAATACTTGGAATGATTATGAACAAGCCCTGGAGATAATAGCAGGTGAACGTGAAAGCAGCTGATTGAGAGGAGATGGACATTATGAAAATACCAGCATATATCGGATCTTTTGCATATGGCCTGAAAATGGGTGTAATACTGCCCGGGATGGATATCGTGGAAAAAATATGTGAATCTCTGTTGCTTTGCAGCCAGGATGGGCTTTTGGGAGATAACGATGTAGTCTGTGTCACTGAGTCGATCGTAGCTCGTGCTCAAAACAATTTTATTACGGTTGATGATATTGCCCGGGAAATAAAGGACAAGTTAAACCTTTCTGCGGACAGCCGTCTGGCAGTAATTTTTCCCATTGCCAGCCGTAATCGATTTTCAATGATCTTGAAAGGCCTGGCCCGGGCGGTTCCCCGGGGGGAAGTTGTTGTACAGTTTTCTTACCCGGCTGACGAAGTTGGTAACAAGGTTATAGCACCTGAATTTGTGGAGCAGTTAGGCAAAGAGCCGATCACCCTTGAGGATTTAGGGGATCAAATTTTTCTACATCCGGTTACCAGGGTGGACTATATCAGGCTTTACCAGAACATTATTGAAGAAGAAGGTCCGGATTCCAAGATCATTCTTTCCAATAATCCTTTAGATGTGCTTGAATATAAGCCGGATGGAGTGCTTGCAGCAGATATCCACACCAGGGAAGCTACAAAAAAGACGATTATGAAAAAATTTGCAAATTGCATAACCCTGAATCAGATCTGCAATGAGGGTGAAGTATATTCAGAATGGGGCCTTTTAGGCAGTAATATGTCTTCGGGGGAAAGACTCAAGTTGGCTCCCCGTAACTGTAAAGAGTTTGTTAATGCTTTGCAGGATAAGATTAAAAAAGAATTTGGGTATAATGTTGAAGTGATGATTTACGGAGATGGAGCTTACCTTGATCCTTCCAGTGGGATTTATGAATTGGCTGATCCCCGGGCTTCTTTTGCAGCTACAGATGGTTTGGATCGCATCAGGGAAGGAATTAAATATAAGTATCTGGCTGATCAGTGTTTTCATGAGCAGCATAAAAGTGCTGAGGAAATCGAAACAATTCTTTCTGAAAATGCTTCCCGGCAGGTGTCACAGGATAGTATGGAACGAGAAGGAACCACCCCGCGACAGATGGAAGATGTTTTGGCCAGCCTGGCAGATTTGGTTAGTGGGTCTGCTGATGCCGGAACACCGGTTGTGATTATTAAAAACTTACTTGTTAGTGTTTAGTTTCACGCTCCGGTCTTCGCCCGGGCTTAGTTTTAAAATAGATAAAGGGTGCTGTTAATAGCAAAAATGTTGCCCAGAAGGCCGGAAAGTAATCTCCAGCTTTGGTGTAGATTGTTTCACGGCGGGCCATATCTAATGGCAGAGTGAAGATTTCCTGCTTGTTTTTCCCCGATCTAAACAACTCCCGTCCCTGGTAATCGAAAGAGATGGTGATTCCGCTATTGGCAACCTGGGTTACCCCTGTCCCGGTTTCAGCAGCTCTGATAGCAGAAGCCTGGGCGTGCTGCTCTAACCCGATTGATTCACCAAACCAGGCGTCATTAGTTACAATAAACTGATGTTGGGCGCCTTTTTGGGTAAACAGACGCATATGATCGCCAAAATATGATTCGAAGCAGACCACTCCGGCTATCGGGATGTCGCCAACCTCAAAAATAGTAAGCTCCTCACCGGCAGTAAAACTGCCTAACAATAAGTCCAGTTTAAGTATTTGATTTAAAAGCTGTTCTGCAGGGAAGAATTCGACAAACGGGACCAGGCGATGCTTTTTGTAAACGGGGATTTCTTCCTGACCTTCACTAAAGAGGACAATCGAATTGTAAAGGTCGCCTTCCATTCGGATACGTGCCCCGTAGAGCAGATCTATATCATAATCTTCAGCCATCTGAACAATAGCCTGAGGATGGCTTCTATTTTCGATAAAATTCACCTGGACTACAGTTTCAGGCCAAGCCACCAAATCAAGGTCTGGTTCATTCTCTACAGCCTGCCTTGTCAAATTCAGATAGCGATCTAAAATTTCATCCCTGCTGTAATCAACAATCTCGTCCGGGTTGGTATTACCCTGAATTAAGCCAACCATTAGCGGTTGCTCGGTTTTTTCAACTTCCTGAAAAGTAGGTAAAGCAATGCCAACCAGTAATATAGCAGTGAAAACAAATTTTACAGCGTAATCGCTTAGTCCCCTTAGTTCCTTCCGGAAAGAAAGGAGCAGGATGATTTGGAAAAAGACAATCAGGAATGGCAGACCCCAGTACCCATAAACAGAAGCAATATTAAGCAAACCGGAATAACTCCACTGAGTATAACCTAAGTAGCCGACATTGTAAGCAAGAAAAGTGAGTGAACGTAGATATTCGACCAGGATCCACAGCGCAGGAACCGCGAGGGCTGTAAACCAGACTCTACCCATACGGTATATCAAACTTACTCCAAGGGAGAAGAGGGCGTAGAACATGCTGATATATATGACCAGTAAAATCATAGCTAGTGTAGCCAGAAAGTCTGATAAGTAGGGGTATAATACTTTAGCTAAATACAAGTTGATATAGAAATTAAGAGGCAAGCCAAATATGAATCCACCCCAAAAGGCGCGAGAAGGCCGCATCTGGAGACAGCTCCAGAGCAGTGGTAATAAAGCGATCCAGGAGAGATAGCCCTGCTCAAAAGGAGGAAATGCAAAAATAAGGATTATTCCTGACAAAAAGGGAGCCAGAAAGAAGGCAAACCGGTTTTTTGTTATGGCTTTTATCCTTACATTCCCTATCATAAACATTGCACCCCTCTGATTTTAACCTAAATGAAAACTGCATGTATTCTGACCCTTATTTTAACATAATGATTTTTTTTAGGGGAATCCTACTAGCGCGCAGCAATAACTTTAGCAGGCATCTTGACCATGGTCATAATCAGTGATATAAATAAGTAAATAATTAACTTACTTAATAATTGACATGTCAAAATAGATTGTTAAGGAGAGGGTCCGTATTAAAAACGATGGTCTGATTGAATATATAAAAGAGCTTGATTACGTCTTTAGCAGGCTTATTTACCGGGTAAGGGTCCTTCATAATCGCTATACGGTTGATGAAATCACCGATACCCAGTTTGTAGTTCTTCGCGCTCTGCGGAAAGGCTCGTGTAATACTTCGTTTTTGGCTCATATGCTGGGGGTAACTCTAAGCGCAGTAACTGCACTAATTAACCGCCTGCATAAGATGGGTCTTGTGACCAGGGAAAGACAGGAAAAAGATCGCCGCCAGGTCTGGATTGCGATTACTCTGCAGGGGTTGGATGTCTTAAGCGATGTGGAGGACAAGCGCAACCTTTTACTGGCTGTTTATCTCTCTAATTTATCAGTAAGTGAACGGCAGCAACTGCTTGATTTGCTCAAGCGGGCCGGTAACCTGTTCGAGCGTGATGATATCCTCGAAAAAGACCTTTTGGTGGAAGAAAGCCCCCCGGATAACTAATTAACATAAGGATCGCTTCCATCCGTATATTGGAAGCACATAGTCCATTGTTTCCTGGAGAATATTCTATTATTGGTCATCGCTGTCTGTATACTTGGTTTCAGAAGAATCGCCTCTGGGGCCTGTTTTCCGCCTGTGATGTCTGCGGATTAGCAACCATATTATAATGGCAAGCACAATTACAATAATTAGGACAGGGATTAGGGCTGAGAAGGCTATGATCATGATTGAAATTGCATTTAAAACAAAGTTGATGCTGCCTATAAAAGCTTCTCTAATTCTGTTTCCCAGGTTTTGAAAAGCTATGGGAGAGATAGTTTCGCTCGGTATTGTCTCTTCTCGAATTGATACATGGATAGTAGAATAATTAATTTGATCTTCCATCTGGGTTAGACGAGCAGTCATTGATTCAATCTCCCCTCTGACCCGGTGCAGTTCTTTTTCGACTTCCAGCACATCTTCTACTGACTCAGCCATGTCCAGAATGTCTTTTAGCCTTTCTTCCTGGGATTTCTGGTTGTCCAGACGTGATCGGAGGTCAACATAGTGCATGGTCACATCTTCAAGCTGGGTTTGAATATCAGTGGCTTTTCCCAGGTTTTCCAGTTGATCTAACAGAGCTTCAAAATGTTTTTCAGGGACTCGCAAAGTCATCCTTGCCCCGTATTGCCCTTCCCTTAATTCATAGATACTCGAACTGTCAATTAGGCCATCTAGATCATTAACAAGGTCACGGATCTCTGCTACTTTTTTTCTGGTATCCTCAACTGAAAGGCTAATCGATCCACTGCGGATTATCTGGCGCTGCTGAGTATGTTCAGCAACTGCCCCACTTTCGGCCATTGCCTCCTGATCTTCAGCTATTCTTTCATAGTCAGGGGCCTCTTCTACTACTTCCGCGTGATCTTTGGCAGTGCCATCATCAAGGTAGCCGGCTGCTGCGCATGATGTTAAATTAATTCCGGTTAAAGCGACCAGTGAAACTAAAGTAATAATCAGGACAATTTTTTTTACAGTCATACTTGTCACCCCTCTTTTTCTTACAGACAACCGAAAGTTTCGGATAGTTCCCTTGCAAGGCTATCAACTAAATAACCCGGTGGCCCAACCCTATAGCTACATCATTTCTGTGCAGCAGGCCTATGCCAAAAAAAATAGCGACTGCAATGTGGGTTTCTCCTCTTGCAATACCTACTTTGCCTCCCACATTGAGGCCCAGCGCTTTGGGCATAATTTGGGTCAGCGCTTCACGGGTTGCCCCGGCTACTGCACCGTCAGAGTGACTGGAGTCATCAATGATATCTTCCCTTTTTGAGGCGACTACGGCTCTTTCTACTACCTTTTGCAGCGAACTTAAAAATTCTCCACCGTAGTCTACAGCTAATGACTTAATTCCTTCTTCAAGATGCTTTTGCTTCATTTTCATTTCTTCTTCTCTGCTTCTGGTCATGGCAATAAATATAGCAGCTTGCGCAACATCGCGGCTTTCCAAAGCAATCGCCCCCTGTAAAATTTACTGTTTTAATTATCGCCTGAAGATGCTTAAAGAGCAAGCAAAATTTAAATAGAATTGATCGTTGCTACCCTGAAGTATGTTATAATTTAAATGGAGGGGAAGAGGATGAAAGAGAATTATTGTAGTACATGCGGTCAAGAATTTAAACCAAATGAACTATCTGTCCGCTGCCGTATGTGCATGTGTAATTACCATGCCAGATGTTGGGAAAAAACCGGCGGTTGTACTACTTATGGTTGTACCGGGCAACCGGCATTGGACAGTGGTGATGAAAAATTGTCTTATAAACGCTGTCCTTTTTGTGGCGAACAGATTATAGATTTTGCAGTGAAATGCCGTTATTGTCGATCATCGCTTGATTCTTCCGTAGAAGCTGTGCAAGAGAAGACAATTCGAGATGCCCGGCACAGCGGACCTGATTTCAGAAAAGATCCTATTTTAACCAGTCTTCTGAACCTCATATTTCCTGGCGCTGGTTATATGTACCTTGGTTTATTCAGTAAAGGATTAATGTGGTTTTTGATTGCAGTTATTGCCTGGTTTTTTGTGCGAGGATTAGGTCTGATTGGCGTATATCTCTGGGTTATGTATGATTCTGCCCGTCAGGCCAGGGCGATGAACCGGGGCGAACCGCCTCCTGATAACCAGAATATTAAAAGCAGGTTATAGTTTTTTCAATTGACTGTACCGGCCCTTATTATAAAAAATGAGATAATACTTATTTTGTTGTATATGGGCTTTTAACCGTTTGCTGCGGATAATGAAAGCAAAAATATCATATTTTTTACTTTGTAAACAGAACTATCCGATTGCTGTTAGTTCCTGATTGGTTATTTTTAACGCCCCATATATTAGATGTTTTTGTAAAGTCCTGTTGATTAACAACAACCCCGATACATTGAAATCCAAAATTCAATCCCAGGGGAATAACTGCTTCTTCCAATTTAATGCTGCCCCCTTTGACTTCACCAACTTCAAAAGCGACCCATCCCCCCGGCCTGGTAATCCTGTAAAGCTCTTTAAAAACATTACTCATTACCGAGGACCATTCTTTGAGGGAGGTAGCCATAGTCATTTGCTGCTCAATATTTTGCATGTCGATATTATTAAACCAACCACGCAGCCAGTTATCTTCGGAGTATTGGACTACATTCAGAAAAGGCGGTGAAGTAACCGTCAGGCTGACACTTTCTGAGGCGATTTCTTCTGTTTCAGAAGCTTTCTTTTCTAAAAAAATTGCGCTGCCGGAAGCATTACGCAGACTAATCAATTGCTCATTTGACATATTACGAAGCAGCTGCAGGCTCTTTTTGATGATTAAAGATTTGACACAGCGATATTCCGGTTTCTGGTTACGTTGGAGGTTGATTCTTTTCTGCCGCTCGGCTGAAACTGCCTGATTTGGCGGCATAGTATAAACAGAGAAGAACCCTTTTGAATGGCCTGTTAGACGATTGGTTGCGATCATTTTGATCCAGCGGTCAGTAGAGTCTTCTTCACCATTATCTTTTCGTTCAATAAAATAATTGCGAAGGTTTAGTAATTCTGTTTCAGTCTGAGGATGGTAAAACATCGAAAGATCGAGGCTGGGATTGACCTTTACATGTAAAGGGATTTCAAAAAGCCGCTGCTTGATTTCATCAATTGAAGGCACGTCCAATCTTGGTTCAGAGAGAATTCTGCTTAGTGGATTTACATCATTTGAAATAACTAGACGGTCCAGTAAAGCTGCTTCTAGAGGTGTCGTTCCCCTGCCGGCAAAAGGATCGTATACAATTTCGCCTGGTCCGGTCAGCAATTTTATAAAAAAACGAGGCAGTTGTGGTTTAAAACAAGCCCGGTAAGAAATTTCCTGAATGGAGGAAGATTGTCGCTGCCGCGCGGTCCAGAATTCATTAATAAAAAGGTTTGTTGAATAACCTTCAAGATTTAGACATTTAAGGTGGGTGTGTTTTAACTTTTCATCAAATAACGAAGTTTGTTTTCCTTCAATCAGGTTAAATTCCTGAAGAAACCTGGTTATAGATGTTATGTCAGGCAAATGAGTTCACCTATTAATCAGCTTCTGTCTTCAGCAAAGGTATTTTGTTCCAGGCAAGATTTGCAGCGCCCGTAGAAATTTATGCGGTGTTCTTCTATCTTATGATCGGTAGCTTCATCCACCTGCTGATCGAAATCAGGGAGTATTGGATATGCTATGTCATATACGGAACTGCACTCCCGGCAGATGAAATGATAGTGTGGTGATACATTAGCGTCAAATCTATCAAAACTGCTCCCGGCTTCAATTTTAGTGACCAAATTTTGGTCGATTAAAATATTTATATTCCGATAGACCGTTCCCATACTCAGGTTGCTGAATTCCTTTTTCAACTCATCATAAACCCAGCTTGCTGTAGGATGGGTATCGGTATTTTGTAAGGTCTTCAAGATTAGTTCCCTTTGTCTGCTTCTTTTATACTTATATTTATGTTTATTCATAGTTGTGATCTTCATTCCTTATTATGTATTATTTAGGTACTCACTTATTAGTTCAAGTATAGCTATAATGAGTTTAAAAAGCAATAGCTCTTTTTAAATTAGCGGTGCGCTATTCTCCCTAGATCCAGGCAATTAAGAGGAGCCCCAGAACTGTTCCGGCAAAAATCCCACTAATTGCAAGATGAGATCCGGCGCTTTCGTAAGCATCAGGAATTAATTCATCACATACTATATAGAGCATTGCTCCGGCTGCGAAACCAAGCGAAATACCGAGAACCAGGGGGGAGATGCTGCTGATAGCTGCACCTATAAAAGCGCCCAGCCCCATCGGCACACCGGTAAGAGCAGTGATTCCCAGAACTTTAGTATTGCTGTAACCGCCATGGCTCAGCGGAACTGCCACGGCCATCCCTTCAGGAATGTTATGCAGGCCGATCAAAATGGCCAGGGTTGTTCCGAGCTCAGCAGAGCCAACATAGCCGGTGCCAATAGCAAGCCCTTCCGGCAGATTATGCAGGCCTATCCCCAGGGCCAGCATGGTTCCTTTTTTCAGGTAAGCACCCAGATGGACTTCTTCAGTGGTTACGGTGTGATGGTGCGGTAGTAAATGGTCCAGGAGGTACATCACCAGCATACCCAGGGTTAACCCGACCACAGCCGCCCAGTGTCCGCTAAAATCTATAGATTCCTCAAGAAGTTCCAGAAATACAATAGAAAGCATAATTCCGGCAGCAAAAGCCAGGATTGTCCCTGTAAAACGAGGGCTTGGTTTTTTTATAAAAAAAGAAAATAGTCCACCTGCTCCTGTGCCGATTAC
>PWEB01000270.1 GCA_003553305.1 Syntrophomonadaceae bacterium | reverse complement strand
CAGGGAGCAGGCTCATGGAGATCTTCGAGCAGCGGACCTGCAGCATTTTCAAGGGCAACTTCGTCACGATGCGCGATGTTGATCAGCACAGAGTAAATTTTCTGTTTGACATAATCAGCAAACCTGCGTTTTAGTTTAAAGGCCTGCAGGGTTTCATGGTAGTCGATATAAATTGTATAGCTAAATATTTCTGAAGCCGGGGACAGACATACTTCACCGCCGGCTTTTTCAATTTTTTTGATGACCGATTGGTTGGAGCGATTATCTAAGCGCACGTAGAATTCTCCAGCCAACAGGATGCGTGGTTTTCGGGTCTCCTCAACAGGAATGTTTCTAAAATCATTTGCCGCTTTTCTGATTAAGTCCTCCAGCGGTTTCCTGTAACTGCCGCTAATCAGGCTGGTCAAGGGGACTTTATAGTTTTCCAAGAGGGCAGTTAGTTTGTCTTTATAGTGGTTAAAGAGCTCATCAGATTTGCCGAGCTGCAGTTCATAAGGTCGCACTCTATGAAGCATTTTATAGAGCAGATCCAGAGCCACTAAGCCATTAAATATTCCAACAGCAAAAGTTTTTCCGCAACGTTTTGCTACATCATCAAATTTTATGGCACATACCCTGTTTTCGCCGTAACCGGCTCTGTTGACCGCTAAAGATTGTACCGGCGCATAAAGCCCGTACCGGCATGGGCCGCAAGCCCAACCCTGGAAGAATACTTCCCCGCTACCGCTGCTCTCGTTTGACTGCAAATGCTTTAAATAATCTTGTAAGTTTTGAATGAAGGGCAGGCATTCTTCACCGTTAACAAACTGTTTGGCAAGGGAAAGATCACCGGTGTTGCCCTGGGGCAATACTTCAGCATCTATTCCATAGCTTCTGAACATAGCAGCAAAAACACTCGAATGAAAAGATGGTTCGGGAATAAGTATTTTATTCCAGTCATTTTGGTTAATTGAGCAGGTTGTAGATGAATACAATACAGGCGGCCGGGACTCTTCTTTGGAAAGACAGGTATTTCTGAACGCCTCAAGTCGGGTTATCATTCCTGCCGGAGCTGTATGCTCATCCAGGGTAAGGCGAAGGTAACTGGCCATTCCACTTAAAAAGTGCCGCAGCATAGCATTAGGACCGCACTTGAAAGGATCCAAAAAGATCATGTTTATCTGGGGCAGTCCAGTTTGCTCTTTTTTCAGGTTTAAGAAATTGATTAGTATAACAGAGGAAAGTATCCTTTGCAGCTGCGCCGGATAGATGTTTTCCATCCGGCTAACCTGCTCTTTTAGATATGTCTCAAATTCAGCTTTGTAAGGATCAAGATATTGAGAATTGATATCTCCCCTGTACCAAGCCTGCAGGTAAGTTATAAAATATTCGTGGGGTACAGCAACTATTCCGCTTTGGCGTGCGTAGCGCATTGATTGTTTCGATATGAATTCATCATAGAGGGTATAACCACGGCTTAAAAATGCTGCCGCTGCACGATCAGAATTATTTTTTAACACTTCAAACATATCTTCGGCAGCAGAGGCCATCTTTTGACGGAACTCATTTTGCGAGTTATAAGCGGCCTGAACAGATTGTTCCAGCAAAGCAGCGTTGTATTTTTCGCCCAGAATTCTTTTTGCTACCGGTTCCAGTTGTTCTTTAATGCCCTCGTATCCATTATTGTAGTTGAGCTGTGCATATAGAATCTTTTCGGGCTCAAGATTTATTGAATTCTGAACGGTGCCTCTTAAAGTTTGAAGCAGGGGGCACACAAAGGAGCGGGGCCACTCAGGGGCCCAGGGCAAGGCTTCCATGTTAACTACTTCAGGCAGGAATATGTAATCAAGCTCTTTTTCCTTTAGCTCCTGGTAGTGACCGATAATCACTTTCATCGGATAGCACATTTCAGAATCCAGCATTATTTTACCCTTTTGAAGGGTATCAGCAGTAGTGTCATCAGAAAGAACCACCCTACAACCCAGGTTACGTAAAAAGGCATTCCAAAAGGGATAATAATCAAAGTAAAGGCCGCTGCGGGCTATGCCAACCCGGGGGCCTTCGCTGAACCTTTCCCCGGCGCTCTGATCAAGTATTTCAGCTCTTTTTAGAGCGTAATCAGGTAGATTAAACTCGTCTTTTTTCTTTTCAATGCTGGAATAACGTCCACAACGATCACCATAAATAAATTTTTTGCCATCAGTAAAACTTATGATATTAAGTTCGCAATTGTGTTCATGCTTGCATTCTGCTTGACATGGCTTTTTATCAATAGTGAATTGGCTGGCTGCAGATAAATTGTTAAACGTAAAATTGCTTTCCTCGCCCCGCTGATGAAACTGCCTGGCCATCAGGGCACTGCCGAGAGCGCCTGTTAAATCAGGTTCGGGAGGGACGTAGACAGTTTTTTTGCATATAGCGGCAAGAGCAGCAGCCAGGGCATGATTCTTTGCGGTGGCGCCAGCAAATACTATTTTACCATCCATCGGTCGCTTATCGACTGTTTTACTCAAATAGTTTTGGGCTGATGAGTAAGCCAGGCTGGCCAGCTGTTCATCCAGGGGCAAACCCCTGGCCGAAGCAGAAGCAAGAATGGACTGGGAGATCAGAGTGCAGATGTCACCAAGATCAACCCCATATTCTGCGGCAAAAGCCCTGTCGGAAAATTCTTCTTTAATGCTAATTCCTAAAAGTTCAGCAAGGTTTTCCAGAAAAGTACCGGTCCCGGCTGCACAAACCGGATTCATATTATAGTCAAAAAGAATCCCTTTATGCAATTGAATAAATTTAGAATCCTCACCGCCGATCTCAATAATCGATAAAGTCTCTTCATCTCTGAAAATACTCTTCAGTCCTTCGGCCTGGCAGGTTATTTCATCAACTGCATATTCTGCATTTAATATTTTTTGAGATAAAAAACGCCCTGATCCGGTAGTACAGGCCACAATCGGCGCATCACCGATTATTGATCCATAGCGCTCCTCAACCTGCTTCATCAACTCCAAGACCTGCAGGGCTGGTCGACCTGTTGTAGGAAGGTAGACCCCGCCGATTTGCCGGCCTTCTTGATCGAGAAGGACACACTTTGTAGAAACGGATCCACAGTCTATGCCAAGATAGATTTGAGTGATATCAAAATCACCCGCTGATGATTCATTTTCAAGATAGCTGACCTGGTCAGGGTCTAAAGGAGGCAGTGGATTATCCGGTACAAATTCTGAAGACTCCAGTCTATTATTGATCAATTCTGTGAAATTGAACTGTGATCCTTTAACTGCTGCACCAATGGCATTAATAAATTCGTGATCTTCAGGAATTGACAGGTTGATATTTTCATTGCTGACGTACTCATCTAAATATTTAAGCACTGCCTTATTGTTTGCCACCCCACCGAGTGCCAAAAGAACTCCAGATTCCCGGAAACGGTTTTGGACAACACCGGTCATCACATTTTCAACCAGCGCTCTGCCCATTCCTGCTGAAACTGCGCTTTGGGTGGCTCCTTCGTTTATGGCATGAGTCATATCAGATTTAGCAAAAACAGCGCAGCGTCCTGATATGGGTACCGCTGAATCAGCTTGCACAGCAATTTCAGCCAATTCACGATCGTTATAGCCCATCCTGGTTGCCTGTTGATACCAGAAAGAACCACTACCGGCCGCACACTGGCCATTACGGTTAAAATAGCTAATTTGTCCTTTATCGTCTAATTCCAGGTAATGGATATTCTCGTGTCCGAGTGAAAGCACATAGTCGGCCCTGATTTTTTGGTGAAAGATGCCAGCCTGCAGGGCTTCTATTTCAAGCAAGGGTTTGATCCCAAGGTTTTCGGCAACCAGCTTGGCATTTTGCCCCATTACCCCAACTTTTATTGTCGGAGACTTTTTATTTTCAAGCAATTTATCTATACACTTTTGAGCAGCTTCAACGGGACGACCTGCAGTTGGGAATTTTACTTTAGTTATTTGATCATTTTCAATAAGTACACCCTTAGCTGAGAAAACTCCAATATCAAGGCCAAGGCTGATAATTGGCAAAATATCTTGATCTTTTTCCATAGTTGTAACCTCTCACTTCTTAAAAACTGATTTGAAATAACTGTTAGTTTAACATTTAATTATTAGATTATCAACGCCATAATCGCTTTTTGCACATGCAGGCGGTTTTCTGCCTGATCAAAAACGATAGACCGGGGGCCTTCAATGACCTGGTCTGTTATTTCCTCGCCCCGGTGAGCGGGCAGGCAATGCATGATGATCACATCTTCTTTTGCTTTTTCAAGGAGCGCGCTATTAACCTGAAAACGGGAAAATGTATTTAAACGCGCTTCATATTCTTTTTCCAGGCCCATACTGGTCCAGACATCTGTATATACTATATCAGCAGTTTGAACTGCCTGAACAGGGTCATCCTGAATATCAATGTTTGCCCCGGTTTTAGCGGCATCAATTCTTGATAGGCGTGTAATCTCAGGATTCGGTTCGAATCCGGAAGGTGAACAAATAGATGTATGCATACCCATTTTCGCCCCGCCAAACATCAGTGAATGGGCCATATTATTACCATCACCTATGTAAGCAAGTTTAAGCCCTTCTAAGCATTTCTTTTTCTCTTTAATTGTGAAAAGATCAGAAAGTACCTGGCATGGATGCAGCAAATCTGTTAAGCCGTTAATAACAGGAACAGAGCTGTATTCAGCCAGATCTACAACATCCTGATGTGAAAAAGTTCGGATCATGATTCCGTCAAGATAACGACTCAGATTTCTGGCCGTGTCAGCAATAGTTTCCCCGCGGTTCAGCTGTAGATCATTTGCGTTTAAAAACAAGGCATATCCACCTAGCTGCCACATCCCAACTTCAAATGATACCCTCGTCCGGGTTGATGATTTTTGGAAAATCATGCCCAGGCATTTATCTTTTAAAGGCTGATATACTTCACCAAGTTTTTTCTTCATTTTAAAGTTTTGAGAAGTGTCAAGGATCTGATCTATTTCTTCCCGGCTTAAGTCATGAATAGATAAGATGTCCTTTCCTTTCATGTTTACAGCCATTTTTACATGACCTCCTTTTCAATTAACCCCGATCAACAGTGCAGGCAATCCCCTGCCCTCCACCAATGCAAAGAGTAGCCAGTCCTTTTTTGGCATCTCTTTTTAGCATCTCATGCAGCAGGGTGATAAATATTCTTGCTCCGCTTGCACCGATGGGGTGACCAATAGCGATTGCTCCACCGTTAACATTAACCAGATCTGTGTTCAGGTCGAGTTCCTTAATTACACTTAAAGCCTGAGCAGCGAATGCTTCATTTGCTTCGATCAGATCAAGATCTTGCACGGTCCAGTTTGCTTTAGCTAGGGCTTTTTGGGTAGCTGGTATCGGACCGGTCCCCATAATTGAAGGGTCAACCCCGGCTGATGCGGAACTCTTAAGTCGGGCCAGCGGCTTTAAACCAAGTGAATTAGCTTTATCCAAACTCATAACTACAACTGCTGCAGCGCTGTCGTTGATACCGGAAGCATTTCCAGCGGTTACAGTCCCATCTTTTTTGAAAGCGGGACGAAGCTTGGCCAGTGATTCAAGGTTTGCCATCCTGGGGTGCTCATCTACTTCAAATATAAGGGGATCCTTTTTTTTCTGGGGAACAGAAACCGGGACGATCTCGTCTTTAAAGCGACCGCTTTCGATTGCTGTATGTGCTCTATCCTGGCTGGTCAATGCAAACTGATCCTGCATTTCCCTGGTGATGCCGTATTTTTCGGCAACATTTTCAGCGGTAATTCCCATGTGGAAGTCATTCATTGCACACCACAGGCCATCTTTAATCATCACATCAACCATACTGCTATCACCCATGCGCAAACCCCACCGGGCATTATCAACTGCATAAGGAGCAGCACTCATATTTTCAGTGCCTCCAGCCACAATAATTTCAGCTTCACCGGCAGCGATAGATGTGGCTGCCGAAGTAATGCTTTTCAGTCCGGATCCGCAAACTTTGTTTATCGTAGTGCAGGGAACTTCTACCGGTAATCCGGCTCTTAATGCTGCCTGGCGGGCAACATTTTGTCCCAGCGCGGTTTGAAGCACACAACCCATTAAAACTTCGTCAACCTGATCTGGTTTAACTCCGGCTTTTTCCAGGGCATACTTGATAACCAAACTACCCAATTCAACTGCACTGACATCTTTTAATGAACCACCAAAGGTTCCTACGGCAGTTCGAACTGCACTGACAACTACTGCTTCTTTCATTAATTCAACCTCCAATTAATCAAGTTTAAAAAGCCAGCTTCGTGGCAATTATGCGGTAAAAGCTTGTTGTTTCAAAACAAACTGACTATGTATAATTCGATAATTGAAACTGAATTCCTTTCAGAAGTTCCAAAAACCTTAAATATATGTAAACAGGATTGAGTAAAGGTGGGTGTTTAATCTAAAGAGAAAACTTATTCGAAGCTTATTTGAGAGAATTAAATATCAAAATTATAATATTCCAGCTTCATTTTGTAGAATAGTTGAAAATTTATCAACCAGTTCAGGGTCAAACTGAGTGCCGGCAAAATATTTTATTTCTTCAAGAGCTTCATTTGCCTTTTTAGCTTTACGATAGGGGCGATCGTTGATCATCGCAATATAAGCATCAACAATTGATAAGATTCGGCATTCTGGCGGGATTTCTTTTTGTTTTATACCAAGCGGATACCCGCTGCCGTCCCATTTTTCACGGTATTTTAGTAATAAATCAGCTATCCCGGAGAGTTCAGGTGATGCGTAACTGATCCGGTAGCCTTTTTCAACATGCTGGCGAATTACTTCCCATTCTTGTTCAGTAAGTTTTCCTTTTTTGTTTAAAATATGATCTGGAACAGCAATTTTCCCAAGATTATAGATTTGGGCCAGAAGAGCAAGATCTGCCATTTGGTTTTCAGCCAGACCGGCACTCTTTCCAAGCTTAAAACTAAAAAGTTGGACTTCTTCATTTTCACCTTCATTAATACCATCATAATTGAAATGCGAGGATAACAATGCTTTGACAATTTTGCTGCGAGATTCATTACTGCGTTGAAGTTTATCTTTATACATTGCCCTGTCTGCTTCAGTATAGATGTCTTCTAAAAAGTTTTTACTGTTATTGCTTACAGCCATTCCCAGTGAAATGCTTAAAGGCAATTTGGTATGCTCTTCATTGTATTGATCAAATAGATTGCGAATTCTGGTGATCAGCTTTTTAGCTGCATTCTGATTTGTTCGTGGTAAAATCAGCGCAAATTCATCACCGCCGACCCGGGCCAGAATGTCGGAATCGCGTAAAATATTCTGAAGCAGAGCAGCACAGGATTTTAAATATTGGTCACCTTCTTTGTGGCCAAAAATATCATTAACTAACTTCAAACCATCTAAGTCAGCAGAGATAATAGCAACCGGATATTCACGCGATCCCTCGAGTTTTTCTAATTCATTCTCGAAGTACGAACGGTTATAAATTCCAGTCAGGGAATCATGAAAGCTTAAATATTTCAAACGTTCTTCAATTTGCTTTCTTTCAGTGATATCCAGCGCAATCAAAACGATACCTTCGACTAACCCGCTATGATCCCGCATAGGTGACAGAAAAATGCTAAGATTGACGGGTGAACCATTTTTACGGGTACAGGCTAACTCCAGATCATTAGTGATATTTCCCTCAATTGCTTTTTCAAAATAGTATCGCAGTGTCCCATTCTGATCATTTAAAAACTGGCAAATATCTTTATCCAGTGTGTTATTTTCTGTCCATCCCAAAAGTTTTTCTGAAGCAGCGCTCCAACTTTTTATCATACAATTAGTATCAAGAGAAATAACAGAAACTGGAGAAACATGGATTATAGTTCGGTATTTTTCTCCGATATCCTGTAATTCCCGGTTAGCCTGCTGATAGGCGGTAATATCTTTACCACTTAAAACATGATAATCTATGGTTCCATTCTGATCCTGCAGGACATTATGTTTCCATAATATAGTGGAGGCGGGACCTTGATTGACAGAAACTTGTGATTCTATTTCCACCGGGCATTGGGTAGGATCGATCATTGCAAAAAAAGCTTTATAGAGTTCCCTCTCTTCTGTTAAACAAAAAATATCCCAATAAAATTTTCCCTGTATTTGATTAAATTTCATTTTGATCAGTTTTTCGCAGAAATTATTGCAATAAACAATTCTGCCTGCTTGATCAAGAATAACAATGATACAGTCAATGAAATCATTAATGACTTGAAAAAGGTTTTTTCTTTTCTCCAAATCAAGCATAGTTGTCAATTTATTATTGTCGTTCTGTTTATTTTCAACTATTTTAAACACCTCGAAGCAGCTGATCTGTTTAACTTAGAACACTGATAATCGTTAAATTCAGGTTCTTTGCCAAATCAAGGTCATATGGTTTAGGATGTGGAGCCAAATCTTCACCGCTATATAGGACTCTTACTATCGGTCGAAGTGAACAGCCTGGATTATTGCCAATGACCAGTCCGCTTTCACCGTTACTCAAGAGAACTTGAAATCCGAGGGGATAAGCGGCGATCATGGAAAGAAATACTGTTAATATTGTCATGTCAAAGGCTTCCCCTCCCCAGGAGAAAAGCATTTCCACGGCCTGGTGAGGGAGATAAGCGTTGCGATATGGCCTTTCCGAGGTGAGGGCATCGTAAACATCCACAATACTAATGATTTGAGCCAATGGATTAATTTTATCACCTTTCAGACCCTGTGGGTACCCCTGGCCCTGAATGCGCTCATGATGCTGTACTATTATATCACCGGCCAGGGCAGAGAATAATGATGTTTTCTTAAAAAGTTCATAACCATAAAAAGCATGGTTTTTTACTGTTTTGTATTCGCCTTCGGTCAGGTCACCGGGTTTGTTTAGGATGTTCTCCGGAACATGGATCATGCCTAAATCATGTAGGAGAGTCCCTGTTGCCAAAGCCTTTAAACTTTTACTTTTGTAACCCATTTTAATCGCCACAAGCGTAGTCAGAATGCTGCAATTAACGCTGTGAGCAAACAAATAGTCATTTTTGGCCCTGATGTCAACCAGTTGAACTATGACTTCCCTGCTATTCATCACTTCATTAATAACCTTAGAAACTGTTTTTATCAACTGTTTATCCTGCACATTAAAGCCTTTTTTTTGAGTTCCGGGGGTTTGGAAACTTTTCATAGTATTTTTAACAATAATACGGGCTTCATGGCGGGTTTCTTCGCTAATCAGGTCATTTATTTCTACATCCTCTATCCTTTTGTCCTGGATGTAAATATAATTAATCCCTAATCTTTTTAGATAGGTAATATATTGGGGTTTGATCTCTATACCTGCCTGAAGTAAAGCCTGGCCGGTGCCACCTAAAATAGTCTTTGCTAAAACCATACCGGGCCGGGTCATATCCAGTGAAACTCTACGCATTATTAAACCTTCTTTCTTATTTCAAACCATGCTGCTTGTTATTAATCCGAAATAGCATACTATTTCACCGAAGACGCATTTTTAATTTAAAATGACTTTATTATTTGCTACTTACTACAAAGATATGCAAAATCCTGCTTATTTTGATTGTCGGCTACTAATTAATATTCTTAACTGATATAAGTTAACAATATTGATGATCACAAATAAAGCCCGGTTAAGAACCGGGCGATCTGGTTTAAATAGTTTGTTATAGATATGGTTATTATTATAAATCATTTCACTATGACCACAGTACAATTTTTTGCTTCTTGAACTACAGCACTACTAACGCTTCCAAGGATTCTTTTTTTCCAGCCCCCAAATCCTCTGCTTCCTAAAACAATCATGTCAAAACCTTTTTCGTAGGCAAATTCTACAATTGTTTTAGCAGGATGTCCCTGTTTTAAAGTAGTTGTTGCCTCGATGTTTTTTTCTTCAAAAACTTTTAAGGCCTCTGATAGTATTTCTTTTCTTTCCTCGACATATTCCTCGATTTTCTTTTTAAAAAGTTCTAAGTCTGCATCTGATGGAACATAACCTTCACCGTACGGAATTGCAGTAATGTTAAGATTTTCTTCGTAAACATGAATTATGACTACCTGCGTAGCATTGCATCCCTTGGCAATTATTGAAGCTTTTTCCAAGGCTTTATTGCTATGCTCCGATCCGTCTGTGCAAATTAAAATCTTCATATAAACCACTCCTTTATATTAAATTAAGCCTGCAGCCGATATCTAACCTTATTTTACCATATATTTTAATATATTTATACAATTAAAAAATATTGGGGGATAATTGCTATCCTTTTGAATTTGAACGAAGAAAAGAGTAAGGACGGTAGCCCGGAAGCCCCGTCCTTATTCAGATTTGATGGTGCGAGCGAGAGGACTCGAACCTCCACGGGCGTTAAGCCCACTAGGTCCTGAACCT
>PWEB01000237.1 GCA_003553305.1 Syntrophomonadaceae bacterium | reverse complement strand
CCGCCGCCGGGGGACTACGTACACGCCACCCGCAACGACTGGAGGACCGAGATGAACCCCGCCGCAACCCTCACCGGCCAGCCGCCACACCCTCCGCACCCCGCCACCATGACCATCCCCGTGGTTTGCGTCTGAGCGTGTGCAACGAGGATCGGGGATAATCACGCCGCATCGGGAGGGCTGTGGAGCCCGACCGATAGGAGCACATCATGTCCGATGTGGCAGGCAACAGCCAGGGGAACCGACGGCGCCGCAAGCGGCAGCTGACGGCCGAGGAGAAGTACGAGATCTACCTGGCGCTGGTGACCGGGGAGATCTCGCAGAACGAGGCGGCCGACCGCTATGGGGTCGACCGTTCAACGATCGCGCGGATCCGCGCGACCGGCAAGGAGGCGGTGCTCGACGCGCTGGCCAACAGCCGTCCGGGTCGCCGCAAGGATCAGGTCGACCCGGAGCTTCGGGCGGCGCAGGCCGAGGTGGAACGGCTCGGCGAGGTCGTCAAGGAGCAGGCGGTCGAGCTGGTGGCGTTGCGAACAAAATCGCGTTGGGGCTAGCAGGCGGTCCCATCCCGGTACGGGTCGATGCTGAGGCCAAGCAGCAGCTGCTGGCGGTGGTCGACCAGGCCTGTGGTCAGGGCTGGACGCTGCAGCGGATCTGCGGGGTGCTCGAGCTTGAGACCTCGCGGGTGTGGCGCTGGCGGCGTCGTGCCGAAGCCGGTGTCGACGGGCTGGTCGATCAGGTCACCCGTGCGCCGGTGCACGGCATCACCCCCGCAGAGGAGGCCGAGATCCTTGCGATCGCCGAGGAGTTCAAGGAGATCGACCGTTCGCACCGCAAGCTGGCCCACCGCGGCTCCTATCAACACCGCTTGTGGGTGTCCCCATCCACGTTCCGGCGGGTTCTACGGGCACACGACGTGGATCTGCCCGAACCGCCCCCACCCGCCCCGAGGGCACCGATCAAGCCGGTGCCCTCGTGGGTGAAGTGGGAACCCAACTCGATCTGGATCTACGACGTCACCCATTTCGGTCGGGCCGGCCGGGCCGCGACCGCGGTCGAGGACGTGGTGTCACGCAAGTGGCTGACCACCGTGCTCTCGGTCGAGGAGACCTCCACCCAGGTCGAGCTCGCCTTCACCCGCGCACTCGAGCAAGAGGGGCTGATGGAGGCGATCGGCGACCGGCTCGACGGACGTATCCCGCCCGACCGCGACGACGGCACCCACACCCCGGTGCTGCTGGCCTGGTCGGACAACGGCCCGCAGATGACCTCGACCGACACCTCCACGTTCATGGCCCTGCACCTGATCGGCCAGCACTTCGGACGGCCCCACACCCCTGAGGACCAGGGCTGGATCGAGTCGCTATTCGGACACACCAAGACCGAAGCGCCGTACCTGACCCGCATCGACGACCCCGCCGTGCTCTGGCACGAACTCGAAGCCCGCCGGGCCTTCTACAACGGGACGTCCAGCATGCCGGGATCGGGTATGTGACCCCCAACGATGAACACGAAGGCCGCGGCCAAGCCATCCGTCTCGCCCGCCGCAACGGCATGGCCCGAGCACGCCGAACCCGACTCACCTACCATCGAAACCGCCGTGACAACCCGACGCTCTGACCGCCCCACGATGCGGTGTGAATCTCCCGCCGATCATTGCATTCGCTCAGACACACCTCAGTCGGCGCGGTCGCCGGGGTCCAGCGCTGGTGGCTGGTGCTGCCTGCGGTCTGTGCGGTGCTGGGTGCTTTCGCGGCCGGGGCGTTGGCGGCGTGGCTCGGGTTCCTGCCGATCTTCTGGGTGGCGCCCGGGCTGGCTGCGGAATCGTTGTTGGCCGTGGCGCTGCTCGACCTGCTGGACCGCGCCATGCTGGACAGGGGGGCCCGACGGCGCGCGTCGGGTCGGCTCTCCCGTCCTGGCCGTCCGTAGCGCTGCTGGTGGGCGGTGGGGCGGTCCGCTGCGTCGCGGGTTCCGCTCCCGTGGTGCGGCTGTGGATACATCGCGGCCGTGTCGCAGCCACGCGGTAGAGTCGAACACATGTCCACCACCTGCGTGGTTCCTGCCCTCCCGGACCCCACCGAGGCCCGGGAGTACCTCGACGTCGCTGCTGAGCGGGGCGCGGCGTACGCCCCCGCGGTTGAGGTGAGGTTGGCGACGGAGCTCGACGCCCTGCGGTCTGCGGTCGCCCAGGTGGGCGACGCGGTCCCGGAGCGAGCAGCCCCGGGTGAGGTCGATCGCTGGCTGGCAGCCTTCCGCTCCGTCGAGGGTGCGGTGGCGGCCCTGCGCACGCGCCTGGTGGCCTGTGCGCAGGCATCCCAGGCGCGTGCAACGGGTGGGCACGCCACCTCCCGTTCCTATCCGAAGGAGGCCCTGGGGGTCTCCGGTCGTGAGGCGGCCCGCCAGGATGAGCTCGCGCGGGACCTCCAGCAGCTGCCGGAGACCCGGGCGGCCCTGGCAGCGGGCGAGATCGGTCCGGAGCAGGCGCAGGCCATCGGTCGCAGCGCCCGCGGCGGGGCGCTGGGTGATGCCCGCGCCACGGAGGAGCAGCTGCTGCCGGTGGCGCGCGGGGCCGGGTCGGAGGAGCTGTCCCGGGCCATCCGGCGCCGGGAGCAGGAAGCGGACCGTGCCAGCCTGGAGCGCGCGGAACAGCGGGCGCACCGTCGACGTCGGGCGTCCCTGGTGCGCCGTGGGGATGGGATGTGGGACCTGCAGGCGCTGCTGGCCGACGAGCATGGGGAGGCCCTGGCGACCGCGTTGGACGCCTTCCGCGCCTTCGATCCGCCGGACACGCCCATCTCCGAGCAGCGCTCCCCGCAGCAACGGACCGTCGATGCGCTCACCGACCTCGTGGGGGCGGTGCTGCGTAGCGGTGTGGCGCCGACCTCGGGTGGGGTGCTGCCGCAACTCAACGTGGTCGTGCCGATCGAAGCGCTGGACCCCGATGGCGCCGCGGTGGGGGAGTTGGCCCACGGCGGTGTCCTCTCCCCGGCTGCGATCGAGCGGCTGCTGTGCGACGCGAACCTGCGGCGGCTAGTCACCCGTGGTGACAGCGAGGTGCTGGACGTCGGTCGCAGCAGACGTGCGTGGTCGGTGGCCCAGCGCCCCGCGTTGCGGGTCCGCGACGGTGGTTGCCGCGGCCCCGGCTGCGACCGACCACCGGCCTGGACCCACGCCCACCACCTGGTGCCGTGGGAGGAGAACGGCCCGACCTCGGTCGACAACGGGCTGCTGCTGTGCAGCTTCCACCACCACCAGGTGCACGAGGGCGGGTCGACCGTCCGTCTTGACCTGGCGACCGCGCAGGCCACCTTCCGCGCGCCCCACGGCCGCACGGTCATCACCAGCCCCCCACCGGCCCGCAGGGCCACGCTCGACGGGCGCCTCTCAGGGTGGAGGAACGGCGGCACAGGAGGCTTTCGGGTTCTGGGGTGCCGACGGCGACGAAGGTCAAGGAGAGCTCGAGGGTCTGTCGGCGTTCCTGCGGCCGATCATCACCGTCCGTGTACCTCAGGTTGCGGAGCGAAGCGGGGGAACTGGCCCTGGTGTACCCGGACGGCCTGGTCACGGGTCGGCTGGGGCCCGACGGGGACCGGGAGCGCGCTCACGTTGGGGTTCAGGGTCGGGGTCTGGGGCGGACGCGACGCCGCCTGCCCGGCGTGCACCGTGGACGGATGCGCCCGCTGGTCGGCGTCGCCTGACCGGATCCGATGCACAGGGCCGTGCTCCACCAGCTCGACCTCCACTATAGGTTTATGTAACGGCAGGAAGGGCGACGCTGGGGCTGGGTTGTGGCGTGTCTGCGGGGCGCAGGAGGTGCCAGCATGCCGTTGGGGACTCATGTCGAGCACGGTCGTGGGCCGTGTCGCGCCGCGCTGCGTTGGCGTCGGTGGGCGAGGAGTCGCTGGACACGCTGGTCCGGCTCATGGCCCCGACAGGCCAGCCTCCGGTGGGCCGGTGGGGCATCCCCGGTGCGTTGACCCCGCCGCAGGCGACGAAGCGCCGCCTGACGATGGTGGTGGAGCCGGCGTCCGGGCAGCGCTGACGTCGTAGCCCCCGGCGGTGGGCCCGCCGTCGCTGCTCTCGGTAGCCGTGGGCACCGGCCTGCCCCTGGGCCCGATGGGCGTCAGGGGGGCGGGACGACATCTCGTGTCGGGTCTGCCGAGTCGTCGGGTCGGCTCTACTGTGGCGCTCGCCGGGTGCCCGGGTCGCACGAGGCATCGTCCGACAGCCGAGAGGCTACGCACCTGGCGATGTGGTTGGCTGCTCCGCGAGGTGGGACATCGTGAAGGGACTGGTCCTGGCGGGGGGTGCGAGCACGCGCCTGCGCCCGATCACCTACACCTCTGGCAAGCAGCGGGTGCCGGTGGCCAACGAGCCGATCCTGTTCTACGGGCTCGAGCAGCTGCGTGAGGCCGGGGTCACCGACGTCGGGATCATCGTCGGAGAGACCGCACCGGAGATCGAAGCGGCGGTCGGGGACGGCTCGGCGCTGGGGATCCGTGCCACCTACATCCCCCAGGACCAGCCGCTCGGGCTCGCCCACGCGGTGCTGACGGCGGCGGAGTTCCTCGGTGACGACGACTTCGTGATGTTCCTCGGTGACAACCTGATCGAGGGCGGGATCGGGCACGTGGTCGAGGCCTTCGAGCGCGACCGGCCCGCCGCGCAGCTGCTGCTCAAACAGGTCGCCGACCCGCAGCGCTTCGGGGTCGCGGTGCTCGGCGAGGATGGTCGGATCGAGCGGCTGGTGGAGAAGCCAAAGGTCCCACCCTCCGACCTCGCGCTGGTCGGGGTCTACCTGTTCACGCCCGCGGTGCTGGACGCCGCGCGGCGGATCGAGCCGTCGTGGCGTGGGGAGCTGGAGATCACAGACGCGATCCAGCGGCTGCTGGATGACGGGCAGACGGTGCGTGCGTCGCAGGTCGAGGGTTGGTGGCTAGCCCCGCCGGCCGCCGCCCCGCGGCCTACCGGCTGTTGCTCGACGAACACTCCCAGGTGGAGATCTGAGCGCAGGCGCGCCGGTTTCCACAGGGTGGCACAGGCCCGTCGGCGTGGTGGCGGCCCGGCGTCGTACTGTGCCCGGTGTGTCGGTTGGAGTGTGCTCGCACGGTAGGCCGAGCTGTTGCCGCACCCGTGGAGAGGTGTCACCATGCCGGTGGAGGATCGCCGTCGGGCGGCGCTGCGTCGTGCGGCGGCCGCGTCACTGGGTGAGGAGGCGGCGGACACCCTGATGGAGCTCGTGACCCCGGCAGGCCAGGACCCCGCGACCCGCGCGGACGTGCAGGGTGTGCTCGCCGCCGTGGACGCGCTGGATGAGCGCCTGACCGCCCAGCTGGTGGCGATGGACGAGCGGTGGTCCGAGCGGCTCACCGCCATGGACGAGCGGTGGGAGCAGCGCGCGGAGGCGATGGAACACCGGCTGACCGCCTCC
The DNA here is from genome assembly GCA_003553305.1 of Syntrophomonadaceae bacterium. GTDB lineage: Bacteria > Bacillota > Dethiobacteria > DTU022 > DTU022 > B1SED10-74M. The sequence continues at coordinate 5,065 of PWEB01000237.1, read as the reverse complement.
TTCGAGCGGGGGCTGAGGGAGGCGATCTCGGCGCAGACCCGGGCGCTGGTGGTGTCCCTGCTGGTGTCGGTGCTGGCGATCGCTGGACTGGCCTTCGGCCTGGCCGGTTGAGACCCGGGCGCGGCCAACCGACCCACCCCGCTGCCACGCCGTCCGCCGGTCGCCTCGCCGCCCCAGGGACCGGGCCGATCCGCGGTTGCCCGCGGCTCTCTATTGACCGGGGGTGGCGGCCGTACTATAACCATCCGCCGATGCTGGCGGCGGGAGACGTCGGTGTCCGTGGGCAGCGGTGCACGACCGCAGAGGTCCCACCCTTGTAGGGGAGTCGCTGCGCAGCAGGCAGGTCGCCGTGCGCTGGTCGGAGGGAGACCGATGTTGGTGGATGGACAGGTGTCGTCGTCACGCCCGTTGACAACAGCGGTGCTCGCCGTGGTCGCAACGCTGGCGGTGCTCGTCGCGCTGGTGGGCCCTGCCGTGGCCCAACCGATGCGACCAGGAGCCGGTGCAGCCGATCGGGCCAACGCCGGGCCTGCGGCGCCCGCGCAGGGTGAACCGCGCTCGATGGATGTGGAGGTCGTCTCGGGGCGGCCGGACACCATCACCGACGGCTCCGCCTTGGTTCGCGTTCGGGTTCCCCACGGTGCATCGCCACACGAGCTGCGCGTTGAGGTGGAGCAGGCCGGTGACCGCCGTGACGTCACCGACGGTTTCGTCGCCGAGCCCGGTGAGCGCTCCTACCTCGGCGTCGTCGATGGGATGGAGGTCGGCGCTGCGACGATCGAGGCGGCGATGGTCAACCCCCGCGCACGTGGGCGTTCGACCAGCGGGCCGAGCGCGACGCTGGAGGTGCGCAACTTCCCAGCCCAGGGACCCGTGTTCTCCGGCCCCCACCAGCAGCCGTTCTTCTGCGACCCGACCGAGTCGGGCCTCAGCGGCGATTACGACGAGTTCTGCCACGTCGAGGAGCCCGTTGTCGAGTACTTCTACCGCCCGGTCGAGGTCACCGGGGACGACGTGGGCGACGGGTTCGTCCCGCTCCCTGACCCGACGTCGGTACCCGACGACGCGCAGACGACCACCACGACCGAAGGCGTCGAGGTGCCCTTCATCGTCCGCAACGAGCGCGGCACCCTCAACCGTGGGATCTACAACATCGCGGTGCTGTACGACCCGGAGCAACCCGATTGGGGCGACCCGACCGCGCCGCAGTCGCAGTGGAACGAGCGCCTGTACTACCAGCTCGAGGGCGCGTGCCGCCCGGGCTACACCCAGGATCGCGAACGCGCGCAGGACGTCCTACGCCGTGGCCAGGTCGACGTGCTCGGCGCGGGGTTCGCGGTCGCTCGCCACACCTTCAGCCGACATGGCAACGCCTGCGGCAACGACGTGCTGACCGCGGAGTCGATGATGATGACCCGTGAGCACTTCACCGTGCACTACGGCGAGCCGCGGCACATGATCGGCAACGGTGGTTCCGGGGGGGCGATCCTCCAGTACCTCACCGCCGACAACTACCCCGGCATCCTCGACGGGATCATCGCGACCGCGACCTTCCCCGACGCCTACAGCATCGCCTCCGGAGCGGGGGACGCCGAACTGCTGAACCGGTACTTCATGGCGTCCGACGACTGGGACTACGACATCAGCTACCCGATGGCGTTCGCGACCGGCCAGTGGAGTCCGCAGCTGGAGTCCGAGGTAGAGCGGCTCAGGGCGGTGTCCGGGTTCGGGAGCTGGGCGATCAACCTCACCTGGGTGTTCGGCAACACGCGCAACGTCGATCCGACGACCTACATCGGCCGTTTCGTCCCTGAGAGCGAGCTCTACCACCCGGAGACGAACCCCGGCGGCATCCGGGCGACGATCTACGAAGCCGGACGCAACGTGTGGGGGACGGATCCCGACACCGGCTTCGCACGGCGGCCGCTCGACAACGTCGGTGTGCAGTACGGACTGCACGCGCTGGAAGCCGGCACCATCACCCCGGAGGAGTTCGTCGCGCTGAACGAGAGGATCGGAGGGATCGACATCGACGCCCAGCCGACGCCAGAGCGCATGGACGCCGACCCGGAGGTCGTGGCGCTGGCCTACGACACCGGACGCGTGCTCAACGGCGGCATGGGCCTCGCCGAGGTCCCGACCCTCAACCTGGGGCTGTTCCAGGACACCGTGGAGCTCGGCGCCGACTACCACGACCGCTTCCGTGACTTCTCCGTCCGAGCGAGGATGCTGCGGGAGAACGGCCACGTCGACAACCATGTGATGTGGCACGCCGATCCGCGCGCGGTGCCTGCGGACTTCGATGATCTGGCACGCCTGCTGGTGATGGACGAGTGGGTGACCGCGATCGGGAAGGACGACCGCCGGGTGTCGCAGGAGCAGAAGGTCCGCGACAACCGTCCCGCGGACCTCACCGACCGCTGCATCACCGCCGACGGCAGCGAGTACACCGCGCTGCAGTGGCCCGTGGACCTCGAGGACGACCCGTGCCTGCAGGCACTGCCTCCGTCAGGTGACCCGCGGATCGCCGCTGGCGGACCGATCGCCAACGATGTGATCAAGTGCACCCTGGCACCGCTCGAGCGTGACGCCTACGAGGTGACCTTCACCGACGACCAGTGGGAGCGACTACAGGCGGCCTTCCCCGGTGGGGTCTGTGACTACTCGCAGCCTGGCGTCGCCCAGCGGGCACCGATCGACACCTGGTTGTCCTTCGACACACCCGGCGTCCCGGTCCCGCTGTCCGAGCGTCAGTGATCACGGACCCACGCGGATCGAGGCGGATGCCGATCGCGTGAGCCACCCGCATCAGACATCGGCGCTGTGAGGGCCGGTGTCTGATGCGGGTGCACGCGGTGGCGGCTGCTGGGTTGCTGAGGGAGGGGGCTGCGGTCTGGGACGTCTGGGCCGCTGCTGCGCTCCGGCTGTCGGTCCGTGCCATCCGCGCTGTAGCGTGACTGGTGCGTGAGACGGCTGTGCGGCACGCGAGCGACGCTGCCGCACGGGAAGGGAGCGCCATGCGACTGCTGGTGACCGGTGGGGCCGGGTTCATCGGTTCCAACTTCGTCCGTTACGTCCTGGGCCGGGATGAGGTCGAGCAGGTCGTCAACCTCGATGCTCTGACCTATGCCGGCAACCTCGACTCCCTGGCTGACGTGGTCGAGGACACCCGTTACCGGTTCGTGCACGGCGACGTGCGCGATGCACGACTGATGACCTCCCTGGCTGCCGAGGCCGACGCGGTGGTGCACTTCGCAGCGGAGTCCCACGTCGACCGGTCGATCGATGGTCCGCAGGCGTTCCTGGATACCAACGTCACGGGGGCTGGGGTGGTGTTCGAGTCCTGCCGGCAGGCCGAGGTGGAACGGGTCCTGCACATCTCCACCGACGAGGTGTACGGCTCGATCGCCGCACCCGACAGCTTCGCCGAGACCGACCCGCTGCAGCCCAACAGCCCCTACGCGGTGTCCAAGGCGGCGGCGGATCTGCTGGCCCGTTCCTACCGTGTGACCTATGACTTCCCGATCACCGTGACCCGCACGACCAACAACTTCGGGCCGTACCACTATCCGGAGAAGATGATCCCGTTGTTCGTGACCAACCTGCTGGACGGGCTGCGGGTGCCGTTGTACGGCGATGGCTCCAACGTGCGTGACTGGCTGTTCGTGGAGGACAACTGCGCGGCCCAGTGGCTGGTGCTCACCCGGGGCACCCCCGGCGAGGTGTACAACGTGGGCGCGGGCAACGAGCTGACCAACCTCGAGCTCACCCACCGCCTGCTCGCGGCCGTCGGGGTGGGTGAGGAGATGATCGACCGGGTCGCTGACCGGCCCGGTCACGACCTGCGCTACTCGGTGGATACCGCCAAGGTGCGTGCGTTGGGGTGGGAGCCGTCGCACCCGCTGGACGCGGCGCTGGAGGCCACGATCGAGTGGTACCGCACCCACCAGGGCTGGTGGCGGCCGCTCAAGGAAGCCGGCGCCTCCGAGCGGCGGGGGTGGGCCACGTGAAGGTCCTGATCACCGGTGCTGGTGGCCAGCTCGGTCGTGACCTCGTGGAGGCTTTCGCTGAGGTGGCACCGGGGGTGGGTGACCTGGTCGCCATCGAGCACCGCGACCTCGATATCACCGACGAGGACGCGGTGCGTTCGGCTGTGGACGCCTACCGTCCCGAGGGGGTGGTCAACGCCGCGGCGTGGACCGATGTCGACGGCTGCGAGGCCGACCCGACCCGTGCCCACCGGGTCAACGCGCTCGGGCCGTGGTGGCTGGCCCGGGCCTGTGCGCGGCGCGGTGCCCGGCTGGTCACCGTCTCCACCGACTACGTGTTCTGCGGGGTGGCGCCGGTGGACGGTGCCGGCCAGCCCCGCGGGTGGAGCGAGTTCGACCCCGTGGAGCCGATCAACGTCTACGGGCGGTCCAAGGCCGCCGGTGAGCAGCTGGTGCGCCAGAGCGTGGCTGCGCATCACATCGTGCGCACGGCGTGGGTGGCGGGGGCGCGGGGTCGCAACTTCGTGACCACCATGCTGCGCCTGGCCCGCGAACGTGGTGAGGTGGCGGTGGTCGACGACCAGGTGGGCTCGCCGACCTGCACCCGGGACCTGGCGGCGGCGATCGTGGAGCTGGCGGGCTCGGACCGCTACGGCACCTGGAACCGCACCGGGCCCGGGCACTGCAGCTGGTACGAGCTGGCCGGCGCGGTGTTCGAGCTGTCGGGTGTCGAGGTGGAGCTCACCCCGCAGCCGTCCTCGGCGCTGGACCGGCCGGCGCCGCGTCCGGCGTGGTCGGTGCTGGACGCCACCCACGCGGAGGCGGCCGGGCTCATGGCGATGCCCCACTGGCGCGACGGCCTGGCGCGGCTGCTCGCGGAGCTGGAGGGCTAGCGCCTGCCGGTTGCGGCGTGGGGCTGCCGTGGTCGCCTTGGTTTGCGTCTGAGCGTGTGCAACGAGGATCGGGGATAATCACGCCGCATCGGGAGGGCTGTGGAGCCCGACCGATAGGAGCACATCATGTCCGATGTGGCAGGCAACAGCCGGGGGAACCGACGGCGCCGCAAGCGGCAGCTG
>PWEB01000249.1 GCA_003553305.1 Syntrophomonadaceae bacterium | reverse complement strand
TTTTATAACATACCATAGAGTCAAAAATAAGTCTATATTAATTTTCGAACAAGTATTAGCAATAGCAAGAGTTAACTCTTGCAGGAATTTCCAAGCTCTTTGTAGAATATATTCACGGCTAAAGGTCATCATCTACCTGAACCATTAACATCTCAGCAAAAATTTTAAAGACAGGAGATCTGAGGTGACACTAAAAGAGAAAGTTTTAGCCCTGTTAAAAGAAGAAGCTATCCCAGCCACCGGATGCACCGAACCGCTGGCCATAGCCCTGACTGCAGCCCACGCTTATAAGCAGGTCCCCGGAGCAATCCGGAAACTTGATTTAGTATTAAGCTCAAACATCTTTAAAAATGCCAGAGCGGTCGGGATTCCCGGAACCATTCATAAAGGGGTAAAAGTAGCTGCCGCCCTGGGAACAGCAATCGAAAATCCCAAAATGGATCTGAACATTCTCTCCTCCCTTAATGAAAATATCATTAGCTCCGCAATGAAGCTTATCGAAGATGATCTGGTATCTCTTGTGATAGACAGCAGTCTGCCGAGCCTCTATGTAGGAGTAAATATCGAGACCTCGGCAGGTAGAGCAGAAGCAATTATCACAGACAGACATACCAACCTCGTCTTTTTACAAAAGGATCAGCAGATAATCGTCGATAAACGGATCGCCGACCCTGAAAAACACTCTGACAATCTAGACTTCCTGCTTTCATACAAGCTAGATGAACTAATCGAAACCACACTTTCTATTGAGCCCTCTGCGCTTGATTTCCTCATCCAGGGGGCAGATACAAATTTACAAATAGCGAAAGCAGGGTTAAACCTGCAAAAGGGCCTGGGCATAGGGGAAAAATGGAAGGAATTAACAGATAAAGGTTTTTTGAGTGAGGATCTGGCCAATCAGATTAACTGCTACACCTCTGCTGCCTCTGATGCCCGCATGGCTGGTTTGCAGCTTCCGGTATTAACTGTGGCGGGCAGCGGAAATCACGGCCTGGTTGCAACCATTCCAGTATCTCTGGCAGCGGAAAATACGGCCGCTTCTGAAAAACAAACAGCATCTGCCCTGGCCTTAAGTTTCCTGATTACTCTATACGTTAAAGCCTATACCGGAAGACTTACCCCCATCTGCGGCTGCAGTATTGCTGCAGGTTCCGGCTGCGCAGGAGCCCTGGTTTATCTCCTGGGGGGAACAACCGCAGAAATAATCATGGCAGTTAACAACGTTGCTTCTACTGCAGCCGGGATGATTTGCGATGGTGGGAAAGTAGGCTGTGCTTTTAAACTCAGCGCAAGCGTAACAATGGCCTGGCAGGGAGCCGTTCTTGCTAAAGAGGCGGTTACAGTGCCTGCAGGCAACGGAATGGTTGCAGGCAGCATAGAACAAACTTTAATAAATCTGGGCAGGTTGTGCAAAGAAGGAATGCTAAATGTTGATAGTACTTTAATTTCAGTGCTTTCCCCGGAACATAAAAACTGATTGTCTGCAATTTTTATCTCCTTTAAAGGTGGTGACTGATTAGACGCATTTTACCAGAACATTATAATCTGTCAAAGATCAATCAATAGCTTTAGTATTTGAAAATCACAATTAACTGGAGGCCTGATGTCTGTGGATTTAGCAAAACGATTAAAAGATCTAGCCAGGAATAGTTTGGACGATACCGTAAAATTGACTTCAGAACTGATAAAGATACCCAGTTTGTCCGGTCAAGAAAGGGAAGTCGCTGAATACACCCTCAAAACCATGCAGGATCTCGATTACGATGAAGCCTGGATTGATCGAGCCGGCAATGTGATCGGTAAAATGAAAGGAACCGGTGGCGGAAAGTCTATCATTTTCAACTCTCACCTCGATATAGTCCACGAGGGTGATGAAACTAAGTGGAAATACCCGCCTTACTCCGGTCAAATCGCCGAGGGGAAAGTCTGGGGCAGAGGTGCAAGTGATACTAAAGGCGCTTTTGCCGCACAAATTTACGCAGCACACAATCTTAAAAAAGAAGGCTTATTACCGGCTGGAGATGTTTACGTTACCGGGGTTGTTCACGAAGAAGACAGCGGGGTCGGCAGCATGGTCCTGACGGAAGACCTGACGGCCGATTACGCCGTGGTCGGTGAGGCAACTTCAACCGACATCGCTATCGGCTGCAGAGGACGATTCAGATTTGATCTGCATATCAAGGGTAAATCTTGCCATGCAAGCCGGCCGGAATGGGGAGTAAATCCACACTTTTTCCTGGCCCGCTTTATTGAAAAACTGAAGGATTACAAGCTGGAGGAAGACGACATCTTTGGCAAGTCCAGCCTGGCCCCTACCCTGATTCGAACCTCAGAAAAAAATACAAACGTGATCCCGGCAGAACTAATTCTAACCATTGATTACCGGAACATCCCATCTGAAACACCGGAGATGGTCACCGACAAATTAGAAAAAATTGCACAAAGCTGCTATTTTGAAGGGATTGATTTCTGGTTCGAAAGGATCAAGCACTCCATTGCATGCTATACCGGTTTAACAAGAGATGCCTACGAAGGGCTGCCTGCTTTCTCCATCGATCCAGATCATCCCCTGGTCACAACAGGTAAGTCCGCCCTTGAAGAAATATATGGCAGAGAAATTACCGTTAAAACGTGGGCCTTTGCCACAGACAGCGGTTTCTACGATCAGGCCGGCATTTCAGTAATCGGCTTTGCCCCCGCTCAAATAGAACTTTGCCACACCATGGAAGAACACATCGGGATAGATATGTTAGAGGAAGGCATCCTGGGCAACATGGCCCTGATTCTCAAACTGGCAGAGTAATCAAGGATCATAAAGGGCTTTCGGGAAGCAAATTATTTGCCCGCTGAAAGCCCTTCATGATCATTTTAATAGTTCTTTATATAGGACTGCTCACTATTCTACAGGCATAAATCAAAGTTTGCTGCAATGAATGCTGCAATGAATGCTGACTGGAGCACTGCTTTGCCTTTTCCCCGCACTGATTTAATTTTTCTCTTTCTTTTCCGAAGGTTCCATGGCTATCGCTTCCCCATTTAAGAGGCAGGCAACGCCAACATCATACTGGTTATGAGAACCGCCACAGATCAGACAGGGTTTGCCCGGATCGATCATGCGTTTCGGCTCGGTATAGGCGTAAGTTCCACCCTCAAAATTACGCAGAACCACCCGGTCCGGTGACTGGCTGATCAGGTACTGGGGCATAACCGGAATCTTGCCGCCTCCACCAGGAGCGTCAACAACAAATACGGGCACTCCCATGCCGGTCGTGTGGCCGCGCAGATTTTCGATCACTTCAACTCCCGCGCTGACCGAGGTGCGGAAATGCTCAATCCCCTGAGAGAGGTCACACTGGTAAAGATAGTAGGGTTTGACTCTTATTTTCAAAAGCTCGTGGCTCAGTTTTTTAAGAAGCTCCGGGCAATCATTAACCCCGGCTAAAAGCACCGACTGGTTGCCCAGAGGAATCCCGGCATCAGCAAGGCGGGCACAGGCAGCAGCTGAAACTTCATTAATCTCTTGGGGATGATTGAAGTGAGCGTTTAAATAGATCGGGTGGTATTTAGAAAGCATCCTGCAAAGTTCCGGGGTGATGCGCTGAGGCATAACTACCGGGACCCGGCTGCCAAAACGGATAATTTCGACATGCTCTATGGCATGGAGCTGCTGCAGGATGTATTCGATCAGATCATCGGGAATTAAAAGGCCGTCACCGCCTGAAATAAGCACGTCTCTAACCTTTGGGGTGCTGCGAATGTATTTGATGGCCTGTTCAATTTGCTCATTGGACCTTGGCTTATCTGTATCGCCTGCTATGCGCCGGCGGGTGCAGTGGCGGCAGTACATGGAACACTGGTCGGTTACAAGCAGCAGGACCCGGTCAGGGTAACGATGAGTCAGGCCGGGGACCGGGGAATCGATGTCCTCATGCAGAGGGTCGGTCATATCAGAGCCGGAATGGCGTACTTCCAGGCTGCTGGGAACCGCCTGATTACGTATCGGACAGCTTCTGTCCTGCGGATCCATCAGGGAAGCGTAATGGGGAGTAATGGCCATGCGGAAAGTCTGCAGACACTGATTGACTCCGCTTGCCTCCTCTTCGTTAAGATCAATAATTTGTTTTAGTTGCTCCAGCGTGGTAATCCGGTTGCGGACCTGCCAGCGCCAGTCATTCCATTCTTCCGGGGTGACATCTTTCCATAACGGTATTTCCCGGTAATTTCGCATTGAACATTCTCCTCTCCAGCTAATTATTCCAGGAGTGGGCATAAGCCCCTATCCTCCCGGCTAAAGGGTCGGCTGTTCACCCTTGTTTTGCTTAACGATAAATATCTACTTCAGGGGGAGCTCATAAACCACTGAATTGGCAGTAAAACCGAGTTTCTCATAGAGCCTGTGCGCATTGTAGTTATCATTGAGGGCGGTTAATTCTACCCGGGCTAAATCTTCCTGCCTGGCAACTTCGATGATATGGCTGAGCAGATTATAAGCCAGTCCGCGGTCACGATATTGCGGATCAACCATTAAGTCTTCCAGGTGACCGTACCAGTTACCATTCCAGGTAGAATAATGCCCCAGGTGCAAACTGGCAGTGCCGGCAACCATCCCTTCAATCAGGATAATAAAGATAAGGACTTGATGGGGATGTTCCATTGCAAAGCGAAAACTGCGTTGGAGCACTTCCGGAACAGCTTGCTTGTTATAAAAGCTGAGTAACATTGTCCAAAGACGACATATTTCGTGCTCGTCTGCAGGTGTGGCCATCCGTATTTCCATACAGTTATCCTTTCTCCTTCTTAAGTCACTGCCCTCATTGTATCAAATAATCCGGGAAGAAGAAAATCTTTAGCGATCACTCTTATAATCTTACAGCCGGGCGATCGGCTGACTCATCATCAAATCTTACCGCTCTATCAAACCTGGACATAAAGAGTTATAATGTTGATATTGGTAATCTTAAATAACCTTTTTAAATGGTGGTGTGCTTAAGCGATGCCGGAAGGTTTTAACTGGCTAGATATTATAATCGGTATCTTTTTGACTGTCTCACTTATACAGGGCCTCCGGGTCGGTCTAATCAAAAGTGTTTTTACGATTGCAGGAATAGCCGCCGGGCTAATTATAGCAACCGGGTATTACGTCAAAGGCAGCAGCCTGCTTTTGAACTATATTGAACTGCCCCAGTTTTTAGCTGATGCAGTGAGCTTTATTATGATTTTTTCAATAGCCTTGACCCTCGTCCATCTGGCAGGCTCACTTTTCTCAGTGATTACCCGTTTTAGTTTGATCAGGGTTGTTGATAGAATAGGCGGCAGCTTAACCGGCTTATTGATTGGCCTGGCCGTAGTCGGCGTACTTTTAATCATGTTAACTGCTTTTCCTATTTTCGACGGCTTTCAGGATTACATCGAAGAATCATACCTGGCCTCGCCCCTGATCGAATCTACCGAAATAATCTACGATGATTTATCCGATCTATTATCGATCGATTTGCCCCGCCTGACCTTTTATCCTGAGGAACTGAACAATTATTTCAGCAGCCGGGAAACTTTAGACCATCCCGGAGAACATCATAACGTAAATTTCAGGGAACTTGATGGGTCAACCTGTTTTGTTTGTGATGGCCAGGTTGAATTTATCGGATTTTTAGATAACCAGGTTAAATCGACCTCCCCAAAATTTGTCTGCACAGAATGCGGGCGGACCAGCGACGGCTGCCAGACTTTCGAGGGTTACCACGAAATGTACGATCAATGCCCGGTCAAGCTGGGCAACCAGGGTTACCGCTTTGATTGCGGGATCTGGACAAACCACTCCTATCACCGCCCCACAGGCCCCTGCCCGGTCTGCGGAATCGAATAAAAGTTAGTTAGGTTCAACCAGTTCAGGAATATCCTGGGCGGGATTGTTAACTTTACGGGATACCGGGTATGCAATCAGTTCTTTGGCCGGGAACGGCCTGAGCATTTTTAGAAGGGCTGCCTGATCTGTGGCTGGATTAAGCCATTTATCATAAGCTTCTAGGGGGATAATAACCGGCATGCGCTTGTGCAATGACTTTACAAGGCTGTTCGGTTCAGTGGTCAGGATAGTGCAGGTTTCCAGAGGGCTTTCTCCTTTTTCCCAGCGTTCCCACAGACCGGCCATAGAAAAAGGCCGCCCGTCTTTACGGCATACATAGTATGGCTGCTTGCTCCCTCCCTCTACCTTCCACTCAAAGAATCCGGTAGCAGGAATAAGCAATCTTCTTTTTTTAAAGGCATTTTTGAAGGAAGGCTTATCAAGTGCGGTTTCTGCGCGGGCGTTGATCAGCCCGCTGCCGACAGTTTCACGATCGGCCCAAAAAGGAATTAGTCCCCATTTCAGGCTGGCCAGTTCTTTCTGCCCTGAATCGGGCGCAAGTCGTAAGGTTGGGATGTTCTGGGATGGAGCAATATTATAGCGCGGCACCAGGTCACCGCGAATTTCTAAGTCATAAAGCATCTCAATAATCTTTTTATCTGCAGCCAGGGCAAATCTGCCGCACATTTACTAACCTCCCCATTTAAAACCTTTTCCGAAATGAAGCAGTCCTTTGTTCAATTAGGCTAATCAACTTTATAATTGACCACTGCAGGCAGTTAAAAAAGCTGTGATCCGGCTTGGGCTCTAGACCATAATCCCGGCAGCGATGTTCATCGTTCAGAGCTTGATCATTAATTAACTCTTCAGCTAGCCCGGGCCTTTATCACCGGGATCTTTGGTCCGCCCTTCCCTGGCTGCGTAAAAACCAAGGTTATAGCGATGGATACTCGGTATGCCGGGAGGAACAAATGCAACCTGATCACCGTCGTTCAAAACTGTCGTAAGCGGCTGGATCAGGTGATTGATAAAAACGGCTTCTACATCTTCAGCCGGTATTTCAAGTTTCTCAATCAGCTGTTCAGCAGTTAGCGGTTTTTCTGTTTTTTCCAGCTCATAGTGCAGCGGGCTGGGCCAATCCCGTTTCTTAAAAAGTGAGAACAGTTTACCAAAAGCCTTTACTTCTATGCCGGCCATAGCCTTTACCTCTCCAATCTTGCTTTACTGGTTTCTAAGCACAATTAAAGCATCAACTACAAGCGGATCTGAGCCGGTGATCATGATCGGGTTAAGATCAATCTCGGCTATCTCCGGATGCAGGAGGGCCAGGTTGCCGGTGGCCTGCAGAATACCCGCTAAGGCATCTTTATCTACCGGGGGAAGGCCTCTGAAACCTTGGAGCATATCTGCAGATCTGACAGCAGTGGTCATCTCCCGGGCTTCCTGAGCGCTGAGCGGGGCAATCCGGAATACTGTATCCCTGAGCGCTTCGGCATAAACACCCCCCAGTCCGAAGACCAGGCAAGGTCCAAAACCCGGATAGCGCACCATGCCGCCCATGAATTCCCGCTTACCTTCTTCCATTTTCGACACCAGCACCGGGATCTCCTGCCCTGCGGCTTTGATGATAGAATCAAAAGCTTCCTGCACCGCAGCCTCACTTTCTAATCCGAGGTGGATCAGGCCATGTCCGGTTTTGTGGGCCAACTCTGCGGAGCATCCTTTCAGGACTACCGGGCAGCCGAGTTTTGATGCGAAAGCCACTGCTTCTTCAACGTTATGGGCCAGGGCGTCTTTGCTGATTGGCACCCCGTAGGCGGCAAGAATTTGCTTGGAGCTGTGCTCATCAAGTAAATGCTGCCCCTTTTGCAAGGCTGCTTGAATTATTTTAACGGCAGCGGCAGACTGCGGGGGCAGTTGATTTGTCTCTTCCAAAGCCAGCTTTCGGATTAAGTTGTAGTGGTGCAGGGCAACCATCCCACTCGCTGCTTTCTCCGGCCCGTCGAAAAAAGGAATGTTGTGATCCTGGTAAGCAGCGGTGAAGTTGTCTTCTCTTCCAAAAAAAGAAGAAAAGATCACCGGTAAACCATATTTAGCCGGCAGTGAAAGCGGGGTTTCCATATTTACTTTAAACTGGCCGATCAAGTCTTCTTCACTGATTCCGCCGAGTAAATCTGTCAGGTGAGGATATAAAGCTTTCATAAAGCCTTCGCCCATCAGACCATGAATAACCAGGCCGTCAATTTCACCGCTCTTCATGATCAATTCCGGCAAAACGGAACTCAAAACACTCGTTTCTAACTGAACCGTCAGATCGACAGGATTTCCGGTTGAAGCAAAGGGCATAACGTGCGGGCCTATTGCTTCCTGCAGCACAGCTGAAAAAGTAGGAATTTCAAGACCGCCTTGATTACAAATGTGAGCCATTGCAGTTCCCGGGCCTCCCGAATTAGTCAAAACAGCTATGCGTCGACCCTGAAGCGGGGGCTGGGTGGCTAATACCCAACCCTGATTGTAGAGTTCTTCCACGGAATGAACCCTCAGAATTCCGGCCTGTTTAAAAAGGCCATCGTAGAGGTAATCAGGTCCGGCCATTGCCCCGGTGTGGCTTGATCCGGCTCGAGCCCCGGCGGATGAACCGCCGACATACTGGGCGACAACCGGTTTATAGGGGGTAATCCGGCGGGCCGTCTCAAGAAAACGGCGGGCATCTTTTAAGCCCTCGATATATAGAGCTATCGCTTTGGTCTGTTCATCCTGGCCGAGGTATTCAAGGCAGTCAGTAATATCGAGATTCGCTTCATTGCCTACACTAATGGCCTTACTAAAGCGGATACCTTTTTTAGCAAGGTAATCAAGGGACTGTGTGATGTAGGTGCCGCTTTGGGAGACCATCCCGAGCAATCCCGGTTGACCCTTAAAGGGCAGGACCGTTACATTGAGCGGCAGGGAAGTATTTAAAATCCCCATACAGTTCGGACCGAGGAATCTTATCCCGTAGCGATCGGCGACTTCCTTAAGCTTTTCTTCAAGCTGGAGGCCTTTTTCGCCGGTCTCTCTAAAACCGGCAGTGATCACAATGGCCCGTTTCGTGCCGATTTTACCAAAGTCCTCTAAGATCTCAACTACCAGGTGAGCCGGGAGCACAAACATAACCAGGTCTGGAACTTCGGGCAAATCAAATGCCGACTGGTAAGCTCTATAACCAAGGACTTCCTTTTCAGTCTGGTGGAGCGGGTAAAACTGGCCCGGAAAACCGTCCTTTATAATGCTTAAAGCCTGGATAGTCCCCATTTTCATTGGATTGTTGCTGGCACCGAGAAATGCTATGGAGCGGGGATTAATCAGCTGCTCTAAGGGATTATCTAAAGCATGATTCTTTTTGTGCAAAGATTTATTAATCGAGTTAGCTGTCATTATTTTCGCCTCCCCTTGTAAAATTCAAGACAATTAGGTTATTTCCTGCTAATATTATTTTTTTAAAGGCGATCTGGGCATGATGTTGAATTATTATTATAGAGAATTAGCAGCTGCAAAGGAGCGAATAATTTATGAAACTCTTTCAACCCATAAAGGTTGGGCAAATGGCACTAAAAAACCGGATTGCTATGCCGGCAATCCACCACTGCTACACTCCAGAGGGATTTGTTAATGAACGGCTGATCAGGTATTACGAAGTAAGAGCCCGGGGAGGGGCCGGTTTAATAACCGTCGGTGGCTGTAGCATAGATCAACTGGGCCAGGGACCGAACATGATCGGTCTGCACGATGATCAGTTTATCGACGGCCTGAAAAAGCTTTCCGGGGTAATCAAAAGTAACGGGGCAGCGACAGCTGCCCAGCTATACCAGGCCGGGCGCTACACCCACAGCATGATGATCGGCGGTCAGCAACCGCTTGCACCTTCAGCTGTGGCCTCCCGGTTAACCCGGGAAACCCCGCGGGAAATGACCTTAGAAGATATCGAAAAAGTTATTGAAGACTACGGACAGGCCGCCCGGAGGACTAAAGAAGCCGGTTTTGATGCTGTGGAAATACTGGCCAGCGCAGGTTATCTGATCTGCCAGTTCCTATCACCGCTGACTAACCAGCGCACTGACCAATATGGCGGTCCCTGGGAAAACCGGATCCGCTTCGGCCTTGAAGTTGTTGAGAAGGTCCGAGAAGCAGTCGGGCCTGGTTTCACAGTGATGATCCGGATCTCAGGGCACGACTTTATGCCCGGGGGCAACACCAACCAGGAAGCAGTCCTTTTTGCCCAGGAGTTAGAAAAAGCCGGGGTGGATTGTCTGAACGTAACCGGCGGCTGGCATGAATCACGGGTTCCCCAAATTACCGGAGATTTGCCCCGCGGCGGTTTTGCTTACCTGGCCCGGGGTATTAAAGAAGCAGTTGATCTGCCGGTCATTGCCAGCAACCGGATCAATGATCCGCTGGTGGCTGAAGATATTTTAGAACAGGATATGGCCGACCTGGTTAATATGGGCCGGCCGTTGATTGCTGATCCGGAGCTGCCTAATAAAGCAATCAACCAATCTTTTGACTCTATCCGGCGCTGTATCGCTTGCAACCAGGGCTGCCTGGACATGGTTTTCACCATGCAGGACGTCCACTGCACCGTAAACCCCGTGGCCGGACGCGAACATCAGGTGGAAATCAAGCCGGCCGAAAAACAACGGAAAGTTTTGGTTATCGGCGGTGGCCCTGGGGGGATGGAAACCGCTCGCCTGGCTGCAGCCCGCGGGCACAAAGTCACCCTGTGGGAAAAAAACCAGGCCCTCGGCGGTCATCTGTATTATGCCGCCCTCCCTCCGGGTAAGCATGAATTCATGAGCCTGCTCGATTATTATAAATGTGAACTG
>PWEB01000066.1 GCA_003553305.1 Syntrophomonadaceae bacterium | reverse complement strand
TCGGGGGACACACGTGTCAGTGGACGATTCTGGTATCAGGTTGGTGTCAGGGGACGGTTCTTCTGACAACTTTTGCCTGGACAAATGGTTTTGACTGATTAATAAATTAGGGTGTTAAGAGAACCGTCCCCTTAACACCTCTTCTTAAGGGCCTGGCCGAGTTCTTTAATAGAAGGAAATACATGCGAAGCTTCGATGTCTGAAGCGTCATATTGCTGCTGTGTGGTTTCACCGCTTAAGACTAGCACTGTGGTAATCCCTGCATTGATGCCAAGTTTGATATCAGTATAGAGGCGGTCTCCGACCATGGCCATACTTTCTTTTTCAATCTTATATTTTTCACACACACTATCAACGATGTAATGGTTAGGCTTACCGATAACCACTGGATTTGCCCCGGTAGAGGCTTCAATAAACTTAATCATTGCCCCTGCATCAGGCATGTATTTGCCTTCCCCCAGCGGGCAGTTGTAATCCGGATGAGTCGCCAGGTAATTGATTCCGGCGCGGATATAATCACATGCATGCCAAAGCTTATTGTAAGTGAGGGTGGTGTCAAAACCTAATACCACATAATCAGGATTGCCTTGGCTAACTAATTCAAAGCCAGCCATCCTAAATTCATCTTCTAACAAAGGGGTACCCAGTAAAAACAATTTTGCGCCGGGCTTCTTGCTGTTTAAATAGATAGTTGTAGCTTCTCCGGAAGTAAATATGTCGTTCGGGTCCACATCTATCCCCAGAGAAGATAATTTCTCCTGATAGCTATATTTATTTTTTGAACTATTGTTAGTTAAAAAGATTGTTTTTTTACCCTGTTCATCAAGATTTCTTAAAAAATCCCGGGCTCCACCGATCAAACTTTCTCCCAGGTAGATAGTTCCGTCCATATCAAGCAGGAAACACTTAATATCATTAAAATCATTCATCTCAACCACCCCCGCACTTTGAACTAACCTCTATTTTTTCCATTGTTTTTATCCTCTCTCATTTCATTTTGCCAAACTCTCCGGTATAATAACCACGGGTAAGATAAAAATGTTTTATATATCTGAACGAGGGGAGGTAATCCGTATTCGGATCCTCAATATTGCTCACCGGGGAGCTTCTTCCCTGGCCCCGGAAAACACAATCGCTGCATTTGATAAGGCCCTTGAAATTGGCGCTGATGGCCTTGAATTTGATGTTCAGATGAGCAAAGATCAAATCCCGGTAATTATTCATGATTATACTTTAGATCGCACAACTACCGGTCATGGGCCGGTTAAGAACCTAACTTTAACTGAACTAAAAACTCTCGACTCTGGTGCCTGGTTTGCGCCACAATATAGCGGACTCGAGATCTTAACTCTTGATGAATTCTTTGAAAGGTACAAATGCAGCACCCTCCTATTCGATATCGAGTTGAAAAACGAACTCAACTTATATCCTGGCCTTGAAAAAGCAGTTCTTCAATCCATCAGCGAACATAACCTTGAGAACCGCATCATCATTTCATCATTCAATCAGGATAGCCTGCTTGCCTGCAGCGAAATAAATCCCAACATTCGCACAGGACTGATCTATCTTCACGAAATCGAGGAACCATGGCACTATGCCCTTTCCCTGGGCTGTTACTCAATCCACCCGCTTTTCTTCTATCTGCTGTCCCCTGAAATTCTATCCGAATTCAAAAGGCATAATCTGCCTCTGTACCCCTGGACTGTTAATGATCCTGATCTGATGAAAGTTTTTGTCACGGAAGGCATTGAAGCAATCATAACCGATTACCCGCAAACCTTAAAAGCAATTCTTGAAGATTATAGTCTTCCAGGGGATGGGCAGAGTTGATCTGACAGATCACTAAATTGATGAAAAAGCTATCAGTCTGCTTAATGTCCATCTGCAGGCAGATCGGCCCCGTTTTCAAAATCCTTTATTCGGCTCTTCCGGGCAATTTCCTCTGGATCAGCACCGAGTCGGCGGTGCCCGGCCCGCAGCAAAACAAATCCCAGGGCATAGACAGCAGCTCCGGCAATGAACATCCCCTGGTTGCCCATCACATCCATCGCAGAACCAAGCACAAATGGACCGACCATTTGACCGGTCATTGTAAATATATAGTAAAGCCCGATATAATAT
The DNA here is from genome assembly GCA_003553305.1 of Syntrophomonadaceae bacterium. Classification (GTDB taxonomy): domain Bacteria; phylum Bacillota; class Dethiobacteria; order DTU022; family DTU022; genus B1SED10-74M. The sequence continues at coordinate 8,610 of PWEB01000066.1, read as the reverse complement.
CCGACCCGATCCCTGCCACCAAGGTCAGCGATCAGCGGCATACCCTGTACATTGACAAGAGCCCAGGCAAAACCGGCCAGCACAAAGATTCCCCCGATAATAAATGGTTCACGTACCGGTATTGCAACCAGGAAAAGCCCCGGCACAATAGCCAACCCCCATAGCATTGCGGGAATTTTACCAATCCGTGTTCCGATCCACCCAGCCAGCAAGGCAAATACAAGAAAAGATCCAGCAAAAGTGGTCAGGATAAATGCAGCACGGCCCTCAGTCAAGCCCAGCGTCTCCACCCCGTAGATCGGAAACATCGCATCAAGACCCGCAAAGCCTATAAAATAAGAAAGCATCGCAGCAAGGACCAGGACCTGTCCCCGGTAAGCAGGCTGGAAGAGCAGCTTAATACCAACGAACGCTTCTTTAATCGGATTTTTAGAGGCAACTGGGGAATTGTCAATATAGGGGGGGTAACGGTCAGCCTTTATCCATACTATTACCAGGGTGAACATTAAAATCACAGCGCCGACACCAAAAGTCAGCCGTGGATCAATATCATAAAGCAGTGACAGGCCGCCGAAAGCGATCAAGGTGCCGATTCCGCCCATCAGGTTGATAATACCATTAGAGGTAGAGCGTTTCTCGGGTGGGGTGTGGTCGGGCATCAAAGAAATAATCGGCCCGCGATAAGAATGCATAGCCGTCGTAAAAACTACCTCGGTGATGATCAGGGTCCATAACATAACAGAGGTAAACGGAATGGCAAAAAAAGTCAGAGCTGCTAACGGTAGGGCTACAATCACAAACGGAAGCCGGCGACCCAGCTTTGAGTTAACTCTATCGGACCAGGCGCCAATTACCGGGATCAATAAGAGCCCGATCAGGTTATCAGTCCCCATCAACAGACCGATTAAAGCTCTTGACTCAATGAATTCACGGTACATCAGGGGCAAGAAAGCATTGTAAGTGGTAAAGGCCAGTTGAACACCTAAAAACCCGAATCCGATCCACCAAATCTTGGCATACGAGAAAGGCTGCTCCTTACCTGGCTGATCACTGCTTTCAGCACGTGACGGCTTACCATTCCGCTGCGTATCCATGATTATCAACTCTTTCTGATTTTAGATTATTTTTTCACCACGTATATAACTATATCATAAGAGTTAATTACCGTCGAAGACAGGGGCCTTACCATACAACACCATACCATATCCCATCCAAATAACTCCAATAGTTATGGCCGCTCAAAGGTAATACCAAATTTTTCTTTTTATACTTGAACAGCATCTAGCTGTTAACTTTTTCTTTCGACCACCGGAGCATAAAAGGTTCTGGTTAGCAAACCAAATTCGACATTGTCATAAGGATAACCCGGCCTCTTAGTTCAACAGCTCGTCTTCCTCTTATAGTATGAACAGCACCAGGAGCAAGCTTGTAACTCCCACGGTCAAGGCTGCCAGCAAACCTGTAAGAAAAGCTTTCAAGCCCAGGCCTCTCATGGAAGCTATTCCTATAGACATCCCTATTCCACCCAGGGCCATTACTAATAAAAAGTCCGCCGCAAAGCTAATTTGATCAGCCATAGATTCCGGAAGAATTCCAGCAGTTCTAACTAAAGCCATCAGTAAAAACCCCAACACAAACCACGGAAAAATTTTAAAGTAGTTGATCCGCCTGGGACCAGCATTATTACCTGTTGTGTCAACCTCAGCTTTTGCAGTTATATATGAAAAAAAGAAAACGACCGGAGCAATAAATAAATTCCTGATCAACTTGACAACTGTAGCCACTTCTCCTGCAGATTCACCATATATAAATCCTGCTGCCACAACTTGACTGGTATCATTAATTGCTGTTCCTGCCCAGGTTCCAAACTCGATTGGAGACAAGTCCAGCAAGCTTCCAACCAAAGGGTAGACAATAATCGCACTTAATCCAAAAACTGTTATAGTCGCCACCGCAAAAGCCACTTCTTCCTCTTTGGCTTTAACAACAGGGGATAAAGCCACTATTGCGGTGTTGCCGCAAATTGCAGTTCCTATAGCAATAAGGGTAGCTAGTTTAGGAGGAACATTATATTTTCTGGATAAGCTGATCACCAAAGTTAAGGACAAGACGATGCAAATTATAATTATAGTAAATGACATCGTGCCAAGATTGAGGATTTCATAAAAGCTAAGCCTGATGCCAAGCAGGATTATGCCCATCTTAAGCAAAGTATTTGCACAATAATCAGCACCTTGCTTGCATATTGGTGGCAAACCAATAACATTATTAACCAATAACCCCACAATAATTGCTACAATCACGGGACTTAAGGGAGGGTATTGTGCATTTAGGAATAAAGCTATCCCCGCTATTAAAGCAGCTAATGCAATGCCGGGAAGTACACTATGATCTATTTTTTTTAATACCATCTGGGTATCCCTCACTTATCAAAGGTGCAAGGGAAGGTGCAAGGGGACGGTTCTCTAACACCCTCTTAATAAACACCTGATTCTAAAAGATTTAAAATATTTTAATCTATCCTTTCGATAAAAACCCTGCTCTTCTCAGCAATCAATGCTGCTTCATAATTATGAAGGTAATGGTCCGCGTCTAATATGTGATATTCCCCGCCAGCATTCCCAGCATAAGAAGTCAACATATCATTCCACCTGTCTCCTCCCCGAGCAGAGATAAAGAAATAAAGCGGTACATCAGGTTTATCCTCAGCTAAAACAAGTTCAGAGTTATCCTTAAGCAAATCAGCTTCTTCGAGCATATTATCCGTTTGAGTACGGCGGTAAAACAGAGCGCAGGCCATATCTACTTCTTGACCTGTCAACTGTCCTTCACTAATCGCCGGAACATTATCGTGACAAATATCAGGTTGGGAGCGCATCATTCCGGTGTTAGCCAAGAAAGTAATTACAGGCGAAAGTATAGTCAGTTCGGCCTCCGCATAAAATTGGGGCACACCCGCATCAATTCCCACAATAGCTTTGACTTCATCAGGATAAAGTCCAGCCCAATAGAGTGCCTCTACTCCGGCCATTGAATGGGGAAACAAAATATAAGGTGCACTTTCTCCGGACTTCTGCAAAGCCGTGCGTGTTTCTTCCAAAACAGTATCAATATCCCGCGGACTGGAAGTAATGTTGCTCCAGCCATATCCGGCTCTCTCTACTACGGCAATCCGGTAATCATCTGACAAATAACTGTAAAGTTCCTGGAAAGCAAATACCGGGGAGCTGGTACCGAGTCCCGCCATAAAAACAAGGGTCGCTTTATCGCTACCTCCACCTTTACTGAATACGTGCAGCTTATCACCATTATCACCAATCTCCACCAGTGTGCCCGGCGGTGGGTAAGCTTCCTTTTCCTCTTCCACCAGTTGTCTGTGATTGCTTAAGTTGGACATCACCATCAAAGCTATGCCTACCAAAAGTAATATTGGCAGTCCAATAGCTATCCATTTAAGCTTTTTCTTCATACTAGAACCTCCCGAGCTTGATTATTGCGAGATTCAATTAAAAACTCACTGCCGAAGGATTTTATCACACCGACTTCTTTAGCGCAAATCAATATAGGTTTTAGAAACCCACTGCCAAACACAGGCAGCAGTGAAATTAAGATGTCAACGAATTAATGCTTTTATAAGCTCAACCCTTTTTCGGGTTTGTTGCAAGCTCAGGCGTTTAAGCATATTGCTGACCTTGCCCTGTTTGAAAGGGCCTCTTTTCTTCACCGGCTCAGGTGGTGGATTGGCCAGATAACCTGCGGCGACAATATATTCATAGTACTGTTTAAAAGCGGCTTATTCTGCAGTGCTTAATAACCGTGGAACCTGTTTTAGTTCATCTACCCTTTCTTTTATCTCAAGCAACAGGTCAGTCATATCCTGTGCCCACTGCCCTTCAGTTGATTAAAAAATGCCGGTCAGCTCCCTGATGTTATGAACGTTGCATAAACTATGCTCGCAGGAATAATTGTAGTCTGATTTCCAGTAATCTGGGTGATAATGCCATCAAAGTTTGGCAGGATGCCGATTGAATCGGTGGATTTGCTGCCGCGTTTTGGGTGCCACTTGTAGTGGGTCAGGGTATCTGTTGAGGCAACATGCAGCCACTGGCGTTTGTTTTCAACCCGCATTCCGGTTTCATCGTTATCGAAACGTTTTGATAAAAGGATTAATGTCTAGTAAATATTTGGTAATTTACGCATTGTTTTAGTGTTTTTTCGGTTTTCAAAGAACTATTTTGGCAAGCCTGCTAAGGCGATGCCTGAGTAGATGCAATATATTTAACATGCTGCCAATACTATCAAATTAAAAGTCTATTTAAAAAACAAAGCGGGTGCTTTTTTAGCGCTCCCGCCTGGATAATGCTATGCTTTAATTTTTTGGCTTACTTCAACCCGACCTCTTAATAATTGTTTGGTAATCGATTATTTTCTTCCTCCAACATCCCAGCCACTTCAGCGTAATTAAACTAATTTTTTCCTTGTTGTTATTTTAAAATAATCATCCAAAAAAGGCGATATGTGAACAAGCATATTTATTCTTCCAGAGCATCAATTATCTCCCGGCAAAAAGCTGGCAGATCTTTAGGGGTGCGGGATGTAATAATCTTTCCGTCGCGAACAACCTCCTGATCAACAAAGTATGCCCCGGCATTGACCAGATCGTCCTTGATGGAGAAAAAGGCGGTTACTTGTCGATCTTTCACAGCTCCGATCGATGCCAGCATCCAGGGGCCGTGACAAATTGCGGCAATAACTTTACCCTGCTCATAGGCTTGCTTCAGGAAAACGACAAGTTCCTTAGAACGGCGCATATGATCAGGAGAATAGCCGCCTGGGATGATTACCGCATCGAATGCATCGGCCTCAGCATCCCCGGCAGCCAGATCGGCCGTGGCCGGAAAACCGTGTTTGCTTCGATATTCCTTCAGTTTCGGAGCAACAGCTGTCACTTTAGCCCCGGCTTCCTGAAAACGATAGTAGGGGTACCAAAATTCCGGATCCTCATATAGTTCCTCCAGCAATACAGCAATGTGCTTTCCTTCTAAACCCATTATTTAAAACCTCCTGTTAAATATTTTTCTTTACCAACACTATTTTATGATTTAAAAGTTTTTAAATCATTTCTAATCCAAACCATCCGAAACCGATAGCAAATTCTAACAAGGCCATGATTAGAAATAGTAATAAACTGAAAACCAGGAGCCAGCTAAACCAGCCCCGGGGAAACCATCTTCTGTCCCGATCCTCAAGCAGCGGCTTAACAACTGAATTCTTCTGCAGCAGCTTCAATCCGGCATAGGCACCACCCAGGGCCAAAATAAAGAGGGGGATGAGCGCCAGGTAGGCCTGCGGGTCGACTTCGGTTGCGGCCTCTTCCTGACCGGCCAGATAGAGGTAGGTCACCGCATAAAAATTATTGAGCATATGATAAAGAACACCGCCCCATAAAGAACCGCTCTTAATCACAATAACTGCGATCACTGCCCCAAGCATGAATGTGCTGATCAGGTTGAGGAAAGAGAGGTGAAAGATAGCAAACAAAAGCGAGCTGAATACGATGGCCGGCCCCAGGCCGTGTTCTTCCATGGCCGGCATGATTGTCCCTCTGAATAAGACTTCTTCACATATCCCGGCCGAGATCGCAATAACAAACAGATAAACCAGGTAATTCTGAAAAGTTTCAGGTGGCTCTAAAACCATTATAGGCTCGTAACCCAGTTCCATCAATCCACTGACCAATCCGGCAGCAATAACCATGTTAAGCAACCAAAATGAGACAGATAATAAAATAATAACCGGAATAAATCCAGCTTTGAGAGGACGCAGACGGACGAAAGAGAACCGGTCAACCCGGTAGCGGGTCAAAAACCACAGGGCAGGCAGGAGAATAAATACCCACTGGGTAACAATCATACCAATTTCAAAGCTTAATCCCTGCGCAATGGACCCAAGAACCAGCAATATTAGAAAGACCAGCAGGTATAGACGCATCACTACTTTCAGGTTTGGTTTCCGTTCCTGCTCGATCAGGTTATTAAAGTTTTCGGTTTCCATTCCTCCACCACCAACAGGACCATTCTGCCTGTGATTATCCATTTTTTGAACACCTCTGTCTCATTTATTAGCCCGGAATACTTTTTATATGATCTACTCCAACAGCCTGCTTTCAAAAACCTGTTCACGTTCAAACCCTGATAACTGCAAATAGAATGCAGCAGCGTCAATCAAAGCGTCCATCGGAGTCAGCCCCACTATTTCACTGTCTGTGATCTGTACCCCGTAGCGGGCAGCCTCTATTTTAACCAGTTCAAAAACCCTGTTCAGGGGCACTTTCTGAGGATCGCAAACATTGATTGTAACCTGAGCCTGACCGGTTTCTTCAATCAATATTCCGAGCCCCTTGATGCTCGGAAAACCACCACTGCTACCTCTTATTGCCCGGGCAATATTTTTCGCTATCTGCACATCCCCTGTGTCCAGATTGATATTGTAAGCGATCAAAGGCGGCCTGGCCCCTACAGCGGTAACTCCGGCCTGGGGATGAACTTCTGCCGGTCCATAATCAGGTCTCCGTTCAGGTTCCCTGATCGCTTCAATCAACCCTTCATATTGACCCTTTCGGACTGCGGATAGATTTTTCCTTTCCAGCTTCGTCGCCGCTTCCTCGTAAAGGTAGATCGGGATATTTAGTTCCTCTGCCAGGCGCTGCCCGAGACGATTGGCCATATCAACGCATTCTTCCATACTTATTCCTGATACAGGAACAAAAGGAATCACATCGGTAGCTCCCATGCGCGGGTGTCCCCCGCTGTGTTGAGACATGTCAATCAGTTCGGCTGCTTTGCGGGCTGCCTGAAATGCTGCTTCCATAACCGGTTCAGGTTCACCAATAAAAGTTACCACCGAACGGTTATGGCTCTGATCGTTAGAATAGTCGAGCAATTTTATGCCCCCGACCTGCTCAATGGACCCGACAATTTCCCTGATCACCTCTTGCCTGCAGCCTTCACTAAAGTTAGGTACACATTCTACTATTTTTGCCACTTACTGCTGCACCTCCTCCACAATTTTCCCATTCTTTATAACGGAACTAACCAGGTTGGTTCCGTAACGATAAGCCAGGTAATCATAGTTGGGAGCATCGAAAATTACGATGTCCGCATTTTTATTTTTTTCCAGACTGCCGATCTCAGAAGCGCGGCCCACAGCATGAGCAGCATTGATTGTGATCGCATTGATCACCTCAGCTGGGGTCATCCGCAGGTAAAGACAGGCGATGTTAATCACGAGCTGCAGATTGTTGTTAGGGGAACTGCCTGGATTAAAGTCTGTAGCCAGGGACACCGGGACACCGCTTTCGATCATTTTTCGTCCCGGGGCGTAGTGATCTTCACGCAGATAAAACGTAGTGCCGGGCAATATAACCCCAATTACTCCTGCTTTGGCCATCTGCTCAATACCCTGATCAGATATAACCAAAAGGTGATCTGCGGATACTGCACCCAGCTCAGATGCTAATTCAGCCCCGCCCAGGGGAACAATTTCATCGGCATGCATCTTTAATTCAAAGCCCATGTCCCGAGCCGCCGACAAAACACGTCGGGATTGCTCTACAGAAAATATTCCTTCTTCGCAAAAAACATCACAGTAACGGGATAACTTTTTTTCAGCCACCCTGGGCAGCATCTCATCAATGACCAGGTCTAAATAGCGATCCGGATCACCTTTGTATTCTTTAGGCACTGCATGCGCACCCAAAAAAGTCGGCACCAGATCCACCTGCTGAACCTGGTCAACCTGCCTGATCGCTTCGAGGATCTTTAATTCTGCTTCAGTTGTAAGGCCGTAACCACTTTTTGCCTCTGCAGTGGTTGTCCCCTGGGCAAGCATCTGCTGACAATACTTTTCACCCCGGGCCACTAATTCTTCTTTCGATGCTGCCCGGGTCGCTTCAACACTACTTAGAATCCCACCTCCGCGGGCAAGGATTTCCAGGTAAGGAACGCCCTGCAGCTTTAGGGTTAATTCATGCTCCCTTGAACCTCCAAAAACAACATGGGTGTGCGGATCCACAAAACCGGGTGTAATCAACTGCCCGGAAGCATCAACCTCCCTGGTTCCCTGATCTGTTTCCACCCGGGCCATTACTTCTTCCGTGCTGCCCACCGCAACTATCTTACCACCGTTTACAGCCACAGCCCCGTCTTCAATAACAGTAAGCTCCTGCTGCCTGTCTCCGGCAAGCGGAGCATCCGAAGCATCCCGGGAAGTAACCAGCTGGGCAGCATTTTTAACTAGCAGCGTCGCTTTCATCTGAATCCTCCTATCACACAAGGCAGTATGCCTCTATTTCATATTACAAGTCCATATATTCATCTATTTACTATTCTTTAAATCTTTTCGCCACCAGGTCTTGAACCAGATCATTTTCAGCAACATAAGGTAATGTAATCTGATCGGTTTCCTGGTTTTCCCGGTTGTATTCAATACCGGTTTGAATTGAATTTTCATTACGAGCCCAGGCCCTGCGGGCTACCCCGCCCATCACGTCCCAGGGCATGGCTGAATTTAAAATCCGATCGGCTTTTTCACTGCCATCAAGCACCATTC
>PWEB01000057.1 GCA_003553305.1 Syntrophomonadaceae bacterium | reverse complement strand
CTCGAAAATCACTGTTCACTATTATTGTCCTGGAATCCCCAAGGACATCACCATTTATACTTCCTAATATCTCCCGGTTCCACCTTATAATCTCCGGTTCAATCTCCACTACCACAGCTCGCTCGACCTGTTTCCAAATTAGGGTTTCCTGGAGACTATAGCCCATCCCTAAACCACCCATCAGCACTTTAAGCGGTCCATTATCCCGGTTATATACTAACCGTAATGCTTCCCTGGCAGCAGCTCTTTCAGTAGCCCCGTTATAAGAAGCCATCAGGAAAACCCCGTTATAAATTATTTCATATTCTTCTCCTCGCTTCTGGAGCTGCAGTTCCCCTTTTCGTCCCTGGCATCTTTCAATAATTTCTGCTGTTTGCTCTAAACCAAACACATTTACCGACTCCCTATAAGTATGAATATAATTTCGTTCCGGTTAAAATTTATCCTTCTGACTTTTACCCTATTCCCTGGTCTTAAGGACTTCTACCAGATCTAAACCCCTGACCTTACGCATAGCAAAACTCTGGGCGATTAATATCGATACTGCAGTGATCCCTGCCCCCATCAACAAAGCCTGCCCTGACAATTCCGTAGGGATGGAATACAAATCAGTGCTAAGTTCCCGAGACAATGCAAACATCATAACCTGGGCCAGCGGTAACCCGGCCGAAATAGCAAAAATGCTGATAAACCATTGTTCAAAAGTAATTACAGAAAAAACTTCCCGGGAAGTCATTCCTAACACTTTCATAGAAGCCAGTTCCCGGTTGCGTTCTGATAATATGATGAAGCTGGAACTATAAATTATCGCAAACGCAATGACTACCCCCACCAAAACATAAAGATAGATTAGGCTGCCGAAAGTTTCCATTAAGTCTCGGATTTCCCTCCCCCTCTCCTCGGTTCCATCCACTCCTGCCACCAGTTCACTTTCATGGTATAAGTCTCTTAACAATTTAACATTTTTTTGGATCTGCTCTTCTCCCGATATCTCCAATTCATTTTCATCCGGGTTTAAATTGCCACCAAAATTTAACATAAACGCAGTTGCAAAATCACCCTGATCTATGATCTGGTCTATTTCCCTGATTTCTAAGTAAGCATTCATACCCAAATATTGAGGGATGATCCGGTAAACTTCTACCATTTGAGGACCATCGTTATTGCGCTTATAGGGGCTCTCCAGCTCGATCAAAGAACCGGTGGAAACATCCAGTTTCTCTGCCAGGCGTTCTGACAAGATCACCCCCCGGTCTGAAGGAATAACCCGTTGACCTTCTGAATCCCTTATATTATAAAGCATACTGTCCCCCGCAATCCCAAGCAGCAAGACATTCTCTTCTCGCCAGGCATGTGATAACCTGACCGGTATTTCTATAAGAGGTTCAACTCTGGTAACCTCGTCAAGCCTGGACAATTCCCGCTGTACTGTGCTTCGGAAAGCCGGTTCAGTAAGGTTTACCCTGGCATGGTAGGTTTCAACCTCTTCAAACTGGTAAAATACCAGTTTATCAACCAGATCATTAAGGGACCAGGTAACCACAACCACAGAGCAGCTTAGCATCATCCCCAAAAAAAGAAAAACAGTTCTGCTGCGGTTTCGACCCAGGTTTCTAATGGCCATCTTGCCCTGAATAGTCAGCATCTCCGAGAGAAATCTTATTTTTTCTAAGAATAGTTTCTTACCGGAGATAGGTGCAGGGGGTCGCATCGCTTCAGCAGGTTTTAACTGCAAAGCATATCTACAACCCTGGTATCCGGCCAGCAAAAATATTGCCAGGGAAATAATCAAACCCAACGCCAGGTAATAAAGAGAAAAACCTTCATAAACCTCCGGGACGTGAAAGAACATAAAAAGCAGTGCAGTCAATGGTTTCGCTACATAAATGCCAAGTAATCCACCCAGTAAACCACCTACTGCACCGACTGCTAAAGCATAGGAGAGGTAATGAAGCATCACTTCCCGGTTGTTGTAGCCAAAAGCCTTTAATATTCCAATCTGCCCTCTTTGCTGTTCCACCAGGCGTTTTAACATAATATATAGGATTAATGCCGCTATCGATAAAAACATCAGGGGAAGCGCAGAAGACATTCTTTGCAGTTGAGCCACTTCTTCATCTAAAATCAAGTGGCTGGTCTGGTTTTCCCGGGAAAACAAATTTATTAAGCCGTACTGCTCAATCTCTGGTTCCAACCTGTCTTTCAATTCATCAAAATCTATTCCCGGTTCCTTAGTAAACACCAGGTCATTTACCTGCCCCCGCATCTCAGGAAACATATTCCACATCGTTTCACGGCATATATAAGCGATACCAAACTGTTCTGGGTTAGGATAGATCTCTTTTTCCGTTCGCAGAGGGTAAGTGAACTCAGGGCTTATGGCCACCCCTTCCACTTTAAGTTCCCTTGCTTTGTTACCGGCAACTACTTCCACATTTTGACCCAGTTCTAAGCGGTGAGTTTCAAAAAACTGGTTATCAACCCATATTTCGAACTCACCCTCCCTTAACTCTATACCATTTAGTAGCTTTGCATCGTTAACTCGTTCTGGATCAGCTAAGTCTAAGGAAACCAGCTGAAGATATATTGCAGTATCTCCTTCGGGTTGAGTAACCCTAACTTCCTTGGTCACCCGGCCATCGATTTTATCGATACCCTTTATCTGGTTTAACCTTCCTAGATTACCATAGGGCATAGAAATCAGCTCTGTAAATCCGTGGGCAAAATTTTGTTGGCGATAAAAATCTTTCTGAGAAAGACTGAGGTTGTCACTGGCAATAGAAAATGAAGTAAAAATCATTAAGCCGAAGATAACCAACACCAGACAGGCCACGTAAGAACCTTTGTTGCCCCAGATATCCCGAACCATCTTCTTCCAGAGCATTACCAGCTCACCTTTTCCGGTGTTAGTGGTTCCGGATTTTCTTTAATACCTTCCACCAGCCCGTCTTTTAAACAGATCACCCGATCCGCCATGTAGCTTATATTTGTGTTATGGGTAATAATGACTACAGCTTTATTGTAGCGTTCACAAAAATCTCGCAGTAGTTTTAAGATTTGCTGCCCCGTAGGCAGATCCAATGAACCGGTTGGCTCATCGCACAAAAGCAAATGAGGATTCTTAGCCAGTGCCCTGGCAATAGCCACCCTCTGCTGCTCCCCACCGGAAAGTTGGGAGGGGAAATGCTCCTGGCGATCACTTAAACCCACCTGCTCCATAAGAGGGTCTATCTGTAGGGGATCTTCTGCTATTTGAACCGATAATTCAATATTTTCATAAGCAGTCAGGTTAGGCATCAGATTATAAAACTGGAATATAAAACCAACCTGGCTTCGCCGGTAGTTGGTTAGTTCAGTTTCGTTAGCCCGATGCAGGGGTTGCTCCCTGAAGTAAAGTTCCCCCTCACTGGCTCGATCCATACCTCCGACGATATTAACCAGGGTGCTCTTTCCTGAGCCACTATGCCCCAATACTACTACCAGTTCCCCGTCATAAAGAGTAAAATCCACACCTTTTAGAGCGTAGACTGTCACCTCACCCATGCGGTATCTCTTTACAATATTGCGGGCGACTATTAGCTCCAAGCAGTTTTTCCTCCTTCAAAATCTTTATGAACTGCTCTTTAGGGAACTTCTGAGGTTGAGATCCCTTGCCTGGCCAGATTAAAATCAGTCAATGCAAGGGTATAATCCAGACGAGCCTGAAAATAATCCTGCTGGGCCTCAATCAGGTTTAAATATTCTTCCATCAACGCTGGGCCAGAAACTAACTCTGCTTCAAAGCGGGCTTCTGCCCGTTCCAAATTACTCTTTGCTAAGTTTAGGGATCGTTCTTTCAGATCATATGCATCTTTGGCCCGCGCTGCTGCGCGGTAAGCTTCCTCTACCTGCAGCCGGGTTTGCTGCCTGGCTTGTTCCACCTTCAGTTTTTCTTTTTCCCCTTCTTTCAACTCGTACTGCTGCTCCTGCATACGGACCACCAGGCCTTCAGTAATAGCATATGCGATGGCCTGATTCCGGTTCAAAGCCACTTCATCCGGCTCTCCGGGATCTACCAGCTGTAAATCTATGTCCAGATCATAACCGATTAAATCCTTAATTCTGTTTAACACATCTTTTTTTTGATCCTCTATGGATTTCATAACTAATTGGGCTTGCTCCACCTGGAGAACTGCTTTTTCTAAATCCTGAAGAGTAATCATCCCCTGTTTACGGCGCTCTTTTTCCATTTCAAACAATTCCTTTAAAAAATCAAGGTTCTCCTGCTGCATTTCTTGCTGCCTCTCTAAAGAAAGATAAGTGTAAAAAAGCTCTTCCGTCTGCAGGCTCAGGCGTTCAGCTAATATATCTTTCTCGTGACCAAGTTGGGAAACAGCTTTACGAGACTGTACTTCCTGCTCTTGAAAAGGTTTCAGTAAAACATTTAATAAATCTTTCGTCCTCTGATCATCCACTTTTTCAATATATTCTTCCAGTTTTGCGATCTTTGACAATACCTGATCCATATCTTCCAGAGCATCCTCAGCCTCTTCTTGCTCCAGGGTAAGCACCTGATAGTCAATATTGTGGCCCCTGATCCTTCCCGGCAAATCCTCAACCCGCAGGGTAATTTCACCACCGGTACTGTCCGCCGCATTTATGCCAATAATTATCAGAATCAAGACTGCAAGCACTGCAAAACCAGATCTTATATAACCTCTCGTCGCTTTTTGCATATCTGCAGCACCTCTTTTCAGAGTGTCATCAATACTTTATAAACCTATTCAAAAACCCATAGTATTTTAGGGAGACTCATAAATTACCCTGCTGCCCTCATCGATCCCTTCCTGTTGGGGATCCATGATAACCAGGTCCCCCTCCCGCAAGCCTTCGCTAATAACCACTTCCTGCCGTGTTTCCTTACCAGTCGTTGCTTTTCGGATTCCAGCCCGGTCATCTTTTACTACCATCAAAGCATCTTCCCCCTGATAAGTGAAAAGAGTTCTTTTCGGGACAATCAGCACACTCTCTTCTACACTGGTCACAAACTCCACTGTCACTTTGTAACCGGGCCCCAGGGTCAAATCTTCGGGCAAATCAGGCTGGATAGTTACCGTGACCCTTTCTTCCTCTAATCCCAGGGGAGAAATATCTTTTTCGGCATAAGAAGCTATTTTGGTGATCTCGCCGGGAAAGATTAGATCTTCATCTCTTTGCTCGAAAATCAACTCCAATGTTTCACCCATCGCGAGATCGGCAACATCCCTGGTTAACACCCTGGTTTCCACTTTGAGAAACTGCTCATTACTCTCATCTTTTTGAAATAGATGCATCAATGGTTGTTGCGGACCGGCCACACCTTTTTCTTCTGCCTGTAAATTAGTAACAACACCGGACAGCGGGGCGTAAATACGATATTTATTCATACGATGATCGACCGTCATAATTTGAGCATTAATCGAGCTGCGCTTCGCTTTTAGAGTTTCCAACCCTGCCTGAGTCTCATTTTTAATTTTTTCTGCTTCTTCCAGTTCAATTTTTGTCGCCCAGGACTGAGCATATAGAGATCTAATACGCTGATGATTGTTTTCAGCATTCTTTAAATTATCCTTAACCATGCTTATCTCAGCATTTATTGCCCTCATCTGGGACTGAAGCTCAGAGAGGCTATAGCTTAACTCCGCGGTATCTAAAACCACGAGAAGATCTCCTTCATCAACATGCTGTCCTTCTTCTACCGCAACTTCCTCAATCATAGCCTGGTGAAGCGAATAAACAGTCCGTTCATCTTCTGAAACCATTACCCCATTCTCAGTAAAGCTTTCCACCAGGTTACCACGTGTTACCCGGTGAACCTCCACCCTATCTCCCTCCAAGAATTGTATTGTAAATACTGCTGTGGCTGCCATCAATAGGACTGCAGACAATATAATTAACCACTTTTTTTTCATGTTAATCCTCCAACTGTTTCCCAGGTAAATAAATGCTCTTATCTAATTATTCTATATTCGGTTCTGCTATAACAGATCCTTCTTGCAATATCTTGGTTTTCCACATCTATTCACTGCTATCTTCAACTATCATCTTTTCCAATGCTTCAAAAAAGTTCGCGTCTTTTTGGGTAGCTCTTTTTTTGGGTCCTTTGGTTCTACCCCCGCTACGCCGGTACTTAGCTTTAATTTCCCGTTCCTCTAACAAAAAATCAATATTTTCTGAGTGGTATTCCCTGCCATTAGGATTTAAACACTTGGCCTGTTTACCAACAATCATCGCAGCCAAACCCCAATCCTGGGTCACCACAATATCGCCTTTCTCAGTAAGATTGATAACCTTAAGATCAGCCTCCTGTGAATCGCTGCCGACCACAACGTGATATTGCGAGTCAATATCATGGTTGAAACTGGCTACCGTCCAAACCGGGACATTATATTTGCGGCTTATTTTAAAACATATTTGCAGTACTGCTCTTGGGCAGGCATCCGCATCCACGACTACTTTCATAAATAACCTTTTTAACCTCCAATTGAATAAATTGCGGACTAATTTGGGGTCCTGAAGAAAACATTCGACAATTGCCTGTTCTATCCTCTATAATATTGATATCAGACCAAGAGACGAGTAAAGAAAATTTTTTTGCACATTACCCGGGCTAAACTGGAAGGTCTTGTTTTTTTTGATTCGAATGGCTAATAAATCAGGAGCTTACTGGAATAATGATCTATAATTTATGACCAGGTATGCATCACTTTATTTGATAAAAAAAAACTCGCTTTTGGTTTGAAATAAACCGGATTATTCAATTCTCCGGAGCATTAAAGTTTCATATTGCAGATCGATTAATCGATCTTTTTACAGTTATCTTATAACGAACAGGAGCTGTCTTTTTGAAAAATAAATATGGGTTTAATCTACCGACCAGGATCGAGGTTGAAGCCGGATTGCTTAAAAATGCCGGCTTGCCGATAAGGGAATTATTGGTAGGATCAAAGGCTTTTATTATCACTGATCCGGGCGTTATAGAATCCGGAATTACTGCAAAAGTAACAGATTCTTTAATAGCAAACGGCTTTACCACTTCTGTATTTGAACAAGTGCAAGCAAACCCAAAAGATGTTGACTGCGAAAAAGGAGGCTATGAAGCCCGCCGTTTCGGAGCTGATTTGATTGTTGCAGTAGGTGGTGGATCTGTCATAGACTCCGCCAAAGCAATTGCCATGCTGCAAACTCTTGGAGGCTCATTATCCCAATATGAAGGAAAAGGTAAAATCACCGGCTCTGTAACGCCAATCATTGCTATCCCGACCACCGCAGGAACCGGCTCAGAAGTCACTCGTTCCGCGGTGATTACAGATACAAGACGTAAATTCAAAATGACCTTAAAAGACATTGCGCTTGCTCCAAGACTGGCCTTGATCGATCCCGAAGCCACCTATTCACTGCCCCGCAAACTAACTGCCTCCACTGGCATGGATGCCCTGGTCCACGCTGTAGAAGCCTATACCAGTTTACAGGCCAACCCATTTTCAGATGCCCTGGCCATTGCAGCCATAGAAAAAATCTATCCGGCCCTGCCTGTTACTGTGCATAACGGATGCGATAAGCAGGCCAGAGATGCCCTAATGATTGGATCCTTAATGGCAGGCATCGCTTTTTCCCATGCCGATGTGGGTGCTGTGCACTGCATGGCTGAAGCAATCGGCAGCATTTATGATACTCCACACGGTGTGGCGAACTCAATGTTCCTGCCTGCCGTGACTGCCTTTAATGCCAGTCATAATAAAAAGCGCCATGCCCGCATTGCGTCCGCGTGCGGCCTTGATGTAAGTAATTTAACCACTGATCAAGCAGCTGAACTTTTGGTAAATAAACTGGCTGAATTGGCCGAAGAAATCGAAATTCCAGATTTCAACAGCCTTGAACAGGCAGATCCTGCAGATTTTGCCCTCCTGGCTGAGCTTTCCACACAAAACGGTTCGACACCCAACAACTGCCGTCCAATCAGCGAAAATGATTATTATGAACTTTTCTTGGAATGTTACAACAAATAACCGCCCAACGTTTCCAACCGGTTGTAATTGTAGTATGATTATTATATAGAGAAGGGACTGAGAGTTTGTATTTCTATGAACGCATAAAACACGTTGGATTATTCGCAGGAATTCTTTTAATGGTGTTCGGAATAATTTTTTTAACTGCCCCCGGCAGGGTTACCGAGTTCCTGGCTATTTTTGTTGGGGCGGTCATCACTGTTTTCGGCATATTCAGGATAATAACAGTTGCAATGAGATGGCAGGCCTTTGTAAACCGGGTTCCAATGTTTATTTTTGGTTTAGTCTTATCAATAATCGGGATCTTCATGCTCTTTAACCCTAATGTAACACTTGGCTTTGTCGGGACCATAATCGGCATTATTGCCATTATGCTGGCTGTTGACCGCTTTGTCACCGCTAACAGTTTGAAGGAGACAATCAACCCTTTGCCTACAATAATTTCAGGTTTAATCCATTTAATTTTCGGTATCGGTATGATTTATTCGGCAATTGTCATTTTTTCGGTAATTATTGTACTGATCGGTATTTACCTGCTTGTTTCCGGGGTTATGTTTACCCTTTCGGCATTATTTTTCCAGGATTATTAACACCACGTGAGCAAGCAAAGGCACCGATGAGTAATTCAACCTATATCAAGCAAGAGCTGAGCAATTATACAGATCCGGAAAAAGCGATTATCCTCCCCAGGTTTTTTCAGGCCTTTCCCGGTAGTTTATGAAGGAGACCGCTTTATCGGGATTGCTGTCCCCAGTCAGTAGAAAGTTTCTTGCAAACATTTTCGCACTAGGGATGCTTTGCAGATAGCCGATATACTGCTTGATCACAATCATGATCTGATCCACAAAGCGGTGGGTTGGATGCTCAGAGAGGTTGACAACAGGGATTTTGAGACAGAAAATTATTTCCTGAATACCCGTTATCAGAAAATGCCCCGCACAATGCTGCGTTATGCTATCGAATAGTTTGATTCTGCCTTACGAAAAAAGTTTTTGTCAGGGCTTGTATAAATCTAAGCTGATATCCAGAGATTGTATGGAGTGGGTCAGGGCGCCTACCGAGATATAATTCACCCCAGCAGCTGCAGCATTTTCGATGGTATCCAGGTTTATTTTTCCGGATGCTTCGACCAAAGCTTTTCCATCAATCATATCAACAGCTTTTTTCATTTCTTCATAAGGCATATTATCGAGCATAATAATGTCCACTTTGCAGGCAAGCGCTTCTTCGATCTGCTCCATGGTTTCAACCTCAACCTCGATTTTTACCGTTATAGGCAAGCTTTCTTTAAGCAGAGCAACAGCCTTTACAATGCTTCCTGCTTCCTCAATGTGATTGTCCTTAATCATCGCAGCATCATAAAGCCCAAAACGGTGATTGATTCCCCCGCCGACCCGCACTGCATATTTTTCCAAAGCCCTTAAACCGGGTGTGGTTTTTCTTGTATCAAGAATCTCAACACCATATTTAGCAGCCTTTTCAACAAAAAGATTAGTTTTAGTCGCTATCGCCGACAATCTTTGCAGAAAGTTTAAGGATGTTCTTTCCCCTGATAATATCGCCTGGACAGAACCGTTTATTTCCGCAATTGTATGCCCAGCTGATACTTTGGTGCCATCTTCAACTAACTGCCGCCAATTTATCCAAGGGTCAAGGGTTATAAAAACCTGCTCTGCAACAGGCAGACCGGCTATAATACCCTCTTCCTTTGCAACAAATTTGCCGACAGCAATTTCATTTTTATTGAAAACAATTTCAGTGGTTAAATCACCACTGCCAACATCTTCACTAAGAGCATTTTCAACAATCCTTTTAAGCAAAAGTCTATTAACTTCCAACATAAAACCTCCCCTGCAGCAAATGCCTCTTCGGTTTCGAATACCAGGGAGCTGGCACTTTTCCAGGTTTGCTGCTAATAACTTAAACTAATAATCATTCACCTGGAGCATCCTCTCTAAAGCAGCAAATGCTTCTTTTCTTGTTTGAACCGGCACATTAACCTGGGGCTGCTTATTTAAAAGAGCATCCCTAATTTTTGAGAGGTTATTTAACTTCATATCCGGACAGATTAATTCTTCGGACACCAGGTGAAATTCTTTATGCGGGTTATCATTTTTAAGCCTGTAGAGCGTGCCAATTTCCGTGCCGATAATAAGCTTATTTGAAGCCGTCTCTCTGGCAAACCTGATTATTTCAGCAGTGCTGCCGACAAAATCAGCCAGGGCAGTCACTTCCGGGCGACATTCAGGGTGGACGACTATAATGCCATCAGGGTGTAATTTGCGCTGTTTGTATAGGTCATCTACAACAACCTTATGGTGAATGCTGCAGCAGCCATCCCAAGGAATAATTTCTTTTTTTGTATGAGCAGCCACATAAAATGCCAAATTCTTATCAGGAACAAACAATACCTGCCGTTCTGCGAGGGAATTAACCACCTTTACTGCATTAGCAGAAGTACAGCAGATATCACTTAAGGCTTTTACATCAGCAGAACTATTAACATAACAAACAACCACAGCTTCCGGATATTCCTTCTTTTTGGCTTGCAGCGCTTCAGGAGTAATGCTATCCGCAAGAGGACAACCGGCTTGTAAATCCGGCTGAAGGACTGTCTTTTCCGGTGATAGAATCACGGCGCTTTCAGCCATAAAAAGCACTCCGCAAAAAACTATAATCTCAGCATCCGTAGAAGCTGCCAGCTTGCTCAATCCAAAGGAATCTCCGGTATAATCTGCGATTTCCTGTACTTCATCAATCTGATAATTATGAGCCAGAATAATCGCATTATGTTTTACTTTTAAATCAGATATCTCTTCTTTCAAATCTGAAGAATTCAATCTAGATTCTCCTCTCTGATTATCTTAATAAATGTCTAGAATATCTAACCTATTGCTAAGAATTTTAG
>PWEB01000080.1 GCA_003553305.1 Syntrophomonadaceae bacterium | reverse complement strand
TATCTTTAATTTCAGAGGCAGCCTGCCACCAGTTATTTGCCTGTTTGCTGCTTTTTTTTATTTCAGAAGGGGGAAAATCCTTCTCTGAATCCCTTTCATTGGCACTCAAGAAGTATCACCTTCTTCTTGAAACAGATTGAACCTCATTCGTCATTACTACAGTACTGGAAAACATACGGCCAAACCTATCGCTGAGGAAAAACAAAAGCGCTCCGGCTGGTATGAAAACAGTTAGTAGAATACTGCCGAGCAAGCAGTATATTAGATCGCGAAAATAAAAAGGATCCAACTTATATTTCATCGTTCTATAATAATACTTCTCTTCCATGACTATAAAAATAAAAGTGACAAAACCCAGTATAGAACCAAATATGATATATGGAAACTGCGGCAGCGGCCATTGAGCCGCGGCAAGATCAGGGATGAAAAAGAAATTAAGCGGCTCCGCTTGCAGGCGTGATAAGGCCACCCATATCATGACGGTAAAAGCCAGCTTGTTTACCATTAATAAAGTATTACTCCACTTTTCCACTTCTCTCCCGTGGTAATCAACCCCCATCAAGCGGGATACAATATTCATCGGCAAACCCTGTTTGCGAGGGTTAAGCCGCTCACTTGCATTCTGAATTTGAATCAATCTGCGGTGTGGTAAAAATACCAGTGTAAAAGCCAGGCCAAGCAACACTATCCCCCAACCGGCCCCTCCCCAGTTTAATGCACTATGTTCCAGCAGCATATATACCCAGGCAGGAGGCCCATAGGTAAGTAAATGCAACCAAATCGGGTTCTCGCGATACATATAAAAACCTAAGGTAATGGTTATAATCAACAATGGGAAAAAGATTGCCAAGTTCCAAACCTTAATCCACACTTTAAAAATATAATGTAAGTTAATCATAATTAAGGCATAATACAGAAAACCCAATAAAGGCGACGCATTATATGGGACATTCGCCGTTTCTTCAAAGGTTTGCTCACTAAGAGGTGTTGCTTCCCATATCGGATCATATAGTTCAGTAAAATATTCGGCAATCGAAGTTGAAGTTCGCTCATCCTCGGCATCAACATAGCTTGGATAATAATCTCTACCAAAAGGCATCAATAAAACCAGTAAAACCAGGATCAACACAACCGGTCTAAATTTTTTTGATTTCTCTGAAACCGTCGAAGTAAATGTCATTATCAAAGCCAAAAGCGCCGGCAGAAAGAACAGAGGCCATAGCCATAAGTCATGCCATCCCCCCAGGCTTCCTGCCCCATACAGAAAAGCTATACCCGCAATAGAGGCAATAAAAGTATAACTAAATGGATGTAAAGCGGCCGTTGTTATCAACGCAAAAACACTAAACCCGGTGCCTAAAAAAACCAGCACACCTACCCAAATGTTACCTGTCCCTATGCCGGCAAAGACGGGACTTGCTATGCCCCCTATGACAACTATTAGTAAGCTGCATCCATAAGCATTATTCGCTTTATTATATCCCACGAAGCATTCTCCTTCCTCTTACCCCAGGAAACAATCACGCCCACCAGCGAAAGCGAGCAGCCATCCAGCTCATCGCCATGATACCCAGGAGGGGAATTGTAATATGATTATAAGTTAAAAAAAACACCGCATAGGTTAACCCTGCAAATACAAGAATCAGGGAAACTTGACTAAGGGCTTTGCCGGCCCCTATTCCGGTCTTGGACTTTTCTCTCGTTGGTCTTGGCTTTGGTGTTGGTTTTGGTGCTGGCGTTGGCCCTGGTTTTGGCTTCGGAGTAGTCCCGCTGTAAATACCTGTTTGTGATAAAAGCTCAAATAAGTCAACTTGTTTTTTAATCTCTTTCACCTTATCTAATTGTTCCTGCGCTCCCTCTGCCCCATACTTAACTGCTTTTTCCAAGAATGATATGGCTTGATTTAGTTCTTGTTTTGCACGTTCAAAAGTTATTTCCTTGTCCTTTAAAGCTTTAATTACGTCCTTTAAATCTAAAGCTTTGTGTAAGTCCTTTAAATTTAAAGCTTCGAGTACACTGTTCGTTTGTTCAATGCCAAGCCCCTTGTATCGCACTGCCACTTTATTTATCTCTTGATCAATGATGAAAGAGGGATTGGAAGCAGATTTCACCGCTTTTAAATTCTTTATGACTTTATCTACAGCTGGCATTTTTTTGCCGGCCCTTTCAAAATCCTTTGCCAGGATTAGTTCATATAAGTACTGGCTGTATTTACCCAGTTCATACAACAGGAGGCGCTGACTCCTGGCAATCTTTAAATTTATTTGGTCTAAAAAATCAAAAACAGCATCATAGTTGCCTGAAATATTTATTCCCGAAGCTCCACTGGTAAAGATTGAATCCAATTTTTGGATTAAATCAGTAATCATCATATCCAGTGTATTATTTGCGCTTTTTTCCAGTTGTTTATGAGCAGAGAGTTTATGAACTAAATTATAGTGCAGAGCCGCTTTTTTCAAATCGTCCCTACCCAGTTGCGTGCAAAATTTATCATGTTGTGCTTTTACTAAGTCTTCAAATACGCCAAACCAGACCTCGGCACATTCCTGCTTTCGTTTTTCGTTGTTTGCCTGTTGATAAGTATAAAAATGCTGATAAAAATTTTCCTGCTCAAGCAATTTGACCCAGTAGCTTATTGATTTTTCAAGCATGTCCAGGCTCTTATGTAAGTCACCGTTTTCGTCGCAATATAAGGAATACCTTTCATATAATAAGGCCAGGGAGTGCTGCACCCATGGGTCTTTAGCCAAATCTTTGCTAATAAGATCATATAACGTGGTCCTGGCTTCTTCTCCACCATTCAAATTATTATAATCTTCATGCGCTTCAAACTTTCGGTAAAGATAGCTGGTAAGGTTTGGAGAAACCATAGAAGCATATGTCTTGTCATCCAAAAGGTAGCCAATAAATTCGGTATATTTATGATCACTTAGGGCGCTGTCATAAGAAGGATCACGAAATGTTTTAATTTCCTGGTACATTCTCCTCCTTGGATTTAAAAGTATTTGAAGGGCTTCATTCCGCTTATGAGTAGGCAGATCACCTGCACGTTGTATATGTATGGTCAACTGTCTTTCGTCACAGGCAGGTGAAGCTTTAATCATTTCAAAGTAATTCATGTAAACCCCTCCAAACTATAATGAACCTGTATGATAACAACCAGGCTTTACTCTTGCAAAACTTCGTTTTCTAAATCTTTTATGGCCCCTTCCAGCTCTTGTATCTCACCTTCCAGAGACTGTATCATCAATTCCAGGTCAGAGAAACGTTGATCAGTTCTGCTTAAATCATTGAGAACAGCTTCAATCCCTTCCGTGGTTTCAAACCGGCTATCGCTAATATCCTGGGCCAGCATTTCCTGCCTTGTCTCCAAACCAGTAATCTTAAGATCCAGATCTTCAGCAAGATTATCAATTTCTCCAACTGTAGTTGAAGATAAATCAGTTGTCTGAGCTGCCAGATCGTCTGATAGGAGCCAGTAAAAAGCACTAAACCCGACCACCATCAGTAAAAAACCTGAAACGGCAAACAAAACCATATTTTTACGAATTCTTTGGAACTCACTGCTTTCTTGCTCAACCGGTGGCGGTGTTTCATCTTCTTCTGCAGTTCTGGAGCCAGCAGTTACTTCTTCGGGGACACTTTTTTCAAGTTGTGGTTCGCCTGCAGTCTCCCGGTACAGATCGGAGATGCTTTTTTGAAAGAAATTGTTGAGACTTTCTTTTCTCTCATCTTCCCGGTTAATTTTATCGCTAAGCTTATCGAGTAGTTCCAGGGCTTGTTGATGGTTGGAATCTATTTCAAGCAACAAGACGCACTTCTCAATGGCGCTGTTATAATCTTCGACTCTAATATACAAATCTATAAGCAGTTCAATAATGCCGGTATCGCCCGGTTTCATCTTATGGGCAGCAGATAGAAGTTCGATAGCAGCTTTATATTCACTCTGTTCCAGCATATTCAAGGCCAGGTTGTAAAGAAGATCAGGCCCATAATAAACTCTTGAATAAAGCTCCAGATCTTCTCCGCATTTTGTACAAGTCTGGGCCTCCATACTATTTTTCTGGGTACACGAAGGGCATATCATAATCACGATCACTACCTTTCCAGAAAGCACCTTTTTGTTAAAAACCAGGATATAAAATTAAAACAATTCAAAAGCTATTTTTATAAACTGTTTTTTATCCTGTCTATTTTAAGTAATATTTGCTGACAGGCCTGGATAATCTTATAAGCTTCAGCATCGCTCATGGTCGGACTGATGGTGGGGATGTAGCTTTTAGCCTCTTCACCCATTTCGACAATCAATTTTTCTATATCGGCAACATCTAAATTAGCTTTATCATGGCTCGTCGTTTCGGGAAAAATATCAGGTGAGGGCACACTAATCACGACGCCGCCTCCTGACTGCTCCTCTCTAAGCATCTGGGACAGCTTGTCAAGTTCACCTGGAATATGGTGCATGCAAAGATAAGCGGCAATTTGCCAGGGGGGAGGTTTATCAACGCCATCATCTTCCTGAATAATACTTTTCAAGTTTTGCTTGGTCGCCTGTAAATGATTGAAGCACTCTGTTACCAGCTGCTGGTTCTTTTGTTCGTAGCCTTCGTGAGCTTTTGTTTGCTGGGCTTTAACATTTTCAGGAGACACATTACAGGGCTTATCTATCCTTTTAACTTCATCTATTAGTTCGAGCACTTCATTGACCAGGGCATCGAATACCTCCTGGCTGGGCTCAATCTGCCATTCTTTTAGCATATCTTTTGCTTCCTGAATCAATTCCCTTAGTTTGTCTACGTACTCAATGATTTTTTGGTTCTCTTTATCCCGGTAAGCTTCGTCAATATGAATACAGATATTTCTTTTTTTAGCCTTGATCAAAGCCTGGTCGCCGGGTTTTAGATAGCTCATTAATTCATCAAGTTCTTTTTTCCGGGCCTCGTAGTATTCCAGGGAAGGTACTTCAGGTTCCGGTAATTCAATTACAGCGTTAAAGGCGTGGTTGGCTACTTCACCTTTGGCAGTGATGACCACGGTTTGGCTTACGTATAAAGTTAATTTAACCGGAGTCCCGACGGGAAGCTCTTCATCAAAATCATTCTCGATTGATTTTAGGAGGGTGTAGTTTTCATAAAGGTTGATCTTAAGGTGCTTCTTGGTATGTTCATTCGTATAAAAGACAAATTCTTTTTCTGTCGGCAGCGGGGTTCCTTCTTCCAGTAGCAATTCTTTCATAATTTCCTGGGTTTTCGGGTTGTATAAGTCGATATAAATTGGCTTTGATAATACATTCGGTGTTTCCATTGAAGGAGGTTTAATCGCTTCATTGAAATCAATCATCACGTTCCCGTCAGCATCATATAATACAAAGTTAAAATCGGTTATTTCATCGTCGGTCAGGGAAATATTTTCAAGCTCAAAAGAACCATCATCATTGACCGGGCTTTCAAAAGACAGTGTGCCTTCCGGGTTTGAAACTTCAAGCTTGCAGCCCTGCAGGCTTATATTGCTCCCCTTTCTTTTTTCTACAGTGCCTTTAACCTTGTACTCATGCGCTGAAGACATTCCCACTGTCTCCATAGATACGCACATGCTTTCATCATCGCTGAAAACCTTCGTCGGGTAAGAAGCAGCCCTGATTGCTGCGCCGTAACCAACCGCCATATCAGGCTCATAGATAACCGGCGCCTCGCATTGTACATGAGGCTCTGCAGGCATACAATATTTGTCTTTTACTGTTTGGCAAACTAGCGGTATCTTTGTCGACCCCCCCACCATCAGGATATAATCTATATCACTGATGGCTAACCCGGCATTGCTCTCAGCCTTTTCCAGCGCCTTTTCACATTCGGGAATGGTCGAAGCTACCAGTTCTCCAATCAGTTTCTCAAAATCTTCTTTAAAAAACTCCATCTCGATATTCACGTTTAACCCGTTGTGATCAGTAAAAACCCCTTGCTTCTGGTAGTAGACATTCTCATCTGTCGACAGCGCTTTCTTGATCCCCTCTGCTTCCAGGACTAACTTTGTGAAGCGGTTCAGATCATCCTGATCGTCCAGGTCCAGTTCAAGAGAATAGCCTTCGCTCTCCTTTAATTTCTGAAGGATATCTCTGGCTAAAAGCCTGTCAAAGTTATCCCCTCCCAGGAAATTGTTGCCTGAAACCCCTACAACCATGGGAAAATCTGAAATCTTCCTGACAATGGCAACATCAAAAGTACCGCCTCCGAGATCATAAACCATAAAATTTCCGTTTTCTATATCATGCTTCCAGGAATAATAAATAGCTGCAGCAGTAGGTTCTTGCAATACTTCCACAACCTCTAACCCGGCCAGTTCTCCTGCTTTACGGGTTGCTTCCACGGCATTCAGGCTAAAATAAGCCGGGTAAGTAATGACTGCTCTATCAATAATATATTCATCGTTATCGCTGTTGGCGTTCAATTGTTCCTCCATGAGCTGTTTGCACTCGGCCAGTATACAGGAGGATATTTCTTCGGGAAGCATTTCCCGGTCCCCAAGCGCTTCAGTTTCTTTTGTTCCCATCTTCCGTTTAATTGAAACCACGGGCTCCGGCTTGGTGCCTCTCCGGTTAAATGCCCGCCTTCCCACAATAATCTCTTCTTTGCGGGAATCATATGCCACCACAGACGGGATCAACTTCTGCCTGTTCGGCCCCTCATAACAAATAATATCTGTTTCTGTGCGATCGGTAAGACCGACCACGCTGTTGGTAGTCCCCAGATCGATGCCAATAGCCCTGCTAATTTTCATCCCAATCACTCCTTATCATTTTCCCCTATAGGTTAAACAACCCGGTTACCTCAATCCTCAATACGTTCTTTGGCGGTGGATCTTGAGCCGCCAATGATTTTGGCCATATTAATTACATCTTCATCTCGCCTGATCAAGGGCTCATAAGTTTCAACCACCGATTCCTTTTCTTGCTCATGATATACCCACCCAATAACCTCGGACATATCAAGGACAGAATCATCAATATCGTCTCCGGTGAAGTCCGTGATGGTAACTCCCGCATGTTGTAATGAACGTTCCAAGTTGCTTAAGGTGATCCTCAGTTCATCAGAAAGGGGCTTTAAATCTTCATTCGCCAGCTTTTCTTTGTATCTTTCAAGGGTTTTATTTAAAGCAAAGACCTGCATGGCTATGGAAGCAAAGGCTTTATTATCCTCTTGTTTGCTTTCATAAAACTCTTTATCTTTAGCGGCCAACTGTTGATTTTTCACCTTCATTATCCTGGAAGCAACTTCTATCGGTGATTGAAATTTAAGGTCCCCTGGAACCTGCCTTAACTGTTTTTCTCCTGTGTGAAACTCTGTTCCCACTTATCCCACCCTCCTTTTAAAGATTTTATAATTGCTACCTGCCCTGCCCGGAAAAAGTGCCCACCTTTTTACGGTACAGCCTTGCTGTGTTCTTTTGGCCGATATCCTCATAGCATTCGGCCAGTGTAGAAAGCAAGCGATTTCTTCGATCCAGCTCCTTGGTTAGGAACAACTTTTCTTCATCGAGGTTATAGGCAGCCAGCAAGTACTCAGCCGCTTTCTCTTGTTTGCTCATTTTTTTATAAGCGTACCCCAGCATCTCCAGTATATTGAACTTGGTCTCGTCTTTTTTTTCGTAACTTGCATCTGCCTTGATCAACCAGGAAACAGCTTCGGACCAATTCCCCTGTTGATATTCTTCAGTTCCCTTGCGATATTCCCTATCCGTTTGAGGCAGGTAAGATTCCAGATCATGTAAAACTTCGCTTGCAGAATGGTATCGATCCACCATTTCAAAGCTGAGACATTTTCCAAAATGAGGTCTAATTTCTCCGAATCCTGGACCTGAGAATGGACCTCTTTACCTTTGATATATCTCCCCCTTTGCCGGGCCTCGTAGTTTATGGTCCTGTTGTCTTCACTTTTGGGCCCAATTTGATTTCTTATATAATCAAAAGGATGAGAGTTGGTCCACAACTCATAAATAACCAGGCCGGCGCCATATACGTCTGATGTAAAGTGATAATAGCCCATAAAGCTTTCCGGGGCCATATACATAATAGTGCCGGCCATACTGCCCATAAAACCTGATTTTCTAGCCAGCTCAATGCTAAGGCCAAAATCCACAATTCTGAGGATATCATGGCTTAACAAAAGATTTTCGGGTTTTAAGTCCCTGTGAATCACATTATGTTCATGGGCAAGGGAAAGACCGGTAAAAAGTTGGAACATAATATTTTCAACAAAACCTGGATCAGGATAGTAACCGGTCTTTTGCTGCCTTTTAATAGTTGCTCTGAGATCTTCGGCATCGGGGACAAATTCCATCACGATATAAGCTTTTTCTTTGTAATCAATTTCAGTATATCCCCAGCTGTAAATCTGGACAAAATGTTTCTTTAGGTTAAAATCAACCGTTCGGTCCAGTATTAAGGCGGGAAAAGTGCAGTCATTGAATTGTTCTTTCAGTTTTTCGTTGTCCATCTTTTCGACTTTAAGTATTTTTATAGCAACTCTTCGGAGGACATTGCCATTTAAGAGTTCTTCTGCCAAATAGACATCACCAAATTGCCCTCCACCTATCCTTTTATTAAGTTTATACTTTTTATCAATGACCCTGCCGGCCAGCTTGTCGCTGATTTAACTCACCCCCCTTAATACCTGCTGCAAACAAATTTAATCTTTGATGATATTTAAGATCTCATCGACATGTTCTTTAACCTTTTCTACCTCCCGCAAAGATTTAGCAGAAACATTTGGAGCATATGTATTTAATTCTGTAATTGATTGTAAAATTTCTTCGCCCAGGGCCTCTTTTCGCAGCTTACCATAATCATTTAGAGAAACCTCATCTGAGTCATAAATAACCTCGGGGCGGTTGCTTTTCAAAACCACCCTGACCTCTTTAGCGCTGTGGAGTTTTCTAATATTCTCCGCCAGCAGGTTAGTTATCATCTGGTCAACCAGGGAAAAAATAATTCGGGCCCCTTTGTATGTTACTCCCTGGGAGCCGATCCCGGCGCCGCTTAAAATATTATTGAGGCTTTTTTCGTTGTCATCAAAACTCTTGGCTGCAATATAATCTATTACCTCCTGCTCCACTATAAGCTCACCTTCCCTGGTGGCCCGCCATTCATCGCAGATCTAGGCAACCACTTTTCGGGTTATATTTCTCATTGCATCATGTGAAAGGGGATTGAAAACGACGATTCCGCCGCGGCCGATAATACGCCCCAGCAATTCCGGCCGGAAACATTTTTCCCTTGTATCCCTGTGCACGGCAGAGTACAGGAGATCCAGGACCACTTCCTGGATCTCTTCCATGGAACGATTATTTCTGAGCATCGAACAGATCTCTTCATAACCAATGTTCGAAGTAAGAATAAAAAAGGCCTTATTACCATAGGCGACATTTCCTTTCAAGTCGACTATACTGCCTTTATCGAAAAGGTTAAGCATGGGATCCCAAATATCCGGGTGGGCTTTTTCAACTTCATCAAATAAAAAAACCGAATAAGGATCATTATTCAAATCGTTGATCAGCCGCCCGCCTTCTTCAAATCCCACGTAACCGGCCGAAGTCCCCACTATCCCGGAAACATTGTGTTTGTCTTTAAAGTTTTCCATACTGTATGTGATTAATCTTCTGGAATTAGAATAGACCTTGGCAATTTCATTGGCCAGCTCGGTTTTTCCGGTGCCAGTCAAACCTATGAACATAAAAATTGCGGGCGGTTTGCTCTTATCAACCATTCCTGCTTGAATAAGCTTTAATCGCTCGGCAACCTTGGAAACTGCAAAGTCCTGCCCGATTATCGATTTACTCAGGATATCTTCATAATCCATATCCTCTCCCGTGCCCAGGATCAAATCTTTGGGCAACCCGGTAATTGAAGATATCTCCATGGCTATATGTTCCCTGGTAATAACCGGTTTGGCATTTTCATTGTTATCCATTTGAGCTTCATAGCTGGCATTGCTGCAGGCAAGTTCCATAACTTTGACTGCCTTAGCGGGAAATTTTTCAGCTATAAGAAAATCTTCGGCCAGCTTAACCAGCCTGGGAACCAGGTTTGGTTCAAATTCAACGTTATATTCAAGCTTAAATTCCTCAGCATATTGATTAAGTATTGCAATTACCACCTCAGTGCCGGGTTCATTTATATGCATAAATTCAAAGTAATCCTTGTAGCTCTCACCAGTCTTGTTAAGTTCTGCATAATCGGCGCTGTTAATAATGCCCAGGAAGTAAAAACGATTCTTTTTCAACCTGCTTTTACATAGGTTGGGGTAAATCTTAAACAACTTATAAAAATCATCAACGATATAAACACGTTTATGATTTTCCTCCATATAGCGAAACAATCTTTCCGCCTTCGCTTTTAATTCTTCTTCGGGAAGATCAGTTAAATCAAAATAAATTACAGGATAATTTTTTAAAAAACTTATTCCCTCATGGACAACCTGCGAAGAAAGGGCATTGCAGATTGCCGTTTTCCCCACACCCTTATCTCCATAAAGTAAAATATTGCGGTTTTGTTTCCGGAAAAAGATCCTGGCGATCTCCTTAATTTCATTTTCTCGCCCTTCTATTCTCCTGGCGCTGCCGTCATAAGCGCTTTTGGTAAGCTCACTGCAGGGAAAAATATCCTGTGGAAGCATTATCTCAGGCCTGTCATCTTCTTCAAGTTTTTCAGCATTATTTACTACTTTTACCAGATCTATTTTCAGGTTATCTTCAAGCGTTTGTTTGAATACATCTCCGCCAAGCTCTACCAGGGATAAAAACAATTGTTTTTTCTTTATGGTGTCCAGCCCTGCCTGCATCTTTCTTTTATTGGCATCCTGCAGTATTTCCTGGACATTCATAGAAATGTTTGCCTGGGAAGGTTCCAGGGGGACAGAGCTTAAGTTCGGACCTTTGCTCAATAGTTTCTCCAACTTAACCTGAAGAGATTTAAGGGATTCGTCAACCGGCAGGCACCTTAACAAAACTTTACTGCCAAAACCTTCTCTGTCATCAATAAAAGCCAGTAATAAATGTAACGGCTTTAAGTCTTCAAAGCCCATTCT
>PWEB01000153.1 GCA_003553305.1 Syntrophomonadaceae bacterium | reverse complement strand
GAGGGAGCAAAAACCTGTGAAAAAAGTCATTTTATATGTAAGAGTTGCGTTCAAGAAACAATGGGACTGTTGTCGGGTGCACGCACTCAATGCCCTTTATGTAAAAAAGCTCTACGTTAATTCTTAATGCTTTTATAGAATTGATAGCTATTGTGATTTACTGTTTATATTAACTTATCTATATTTTTTCATATATAAGATTTAGTGACGAATTACATTATATGTAAACACTAGCTTGTTCCGATAATCATAAATAAAAAAGACCAATACTATTTTGGATTATCAATAAGGTATCTATCACCAAATGAGATTGCAAATTATTATCCTGTTATTTTAGCAACTACAAATAATACAATTATGAACTTTTTCAGGGCTAAGGGGTGAGTTTTGATCGGTCTATATGTGGATCATATATCTCCTTCAATTACAACCCTTGGGCCTGGACGGCGTATTGGCTTGTGGGTTCAGGGTTGTTCACTACGCTGCAAAGGATGTATGTCTGTAGAGCTTTTTGAGCGTCGGAAAGCCTCATACTTTAGCATAGCATGGTTAACAGAAAGAATTATATCTTATGCACAGGATCATGCAGGGCTGACTATCAGTGGTGGAGAACCTTTTGAGCAAGCTGAATCATTAAAAGAGTTACTTGAAAATATTCATAAATATACTTCCCTTGACATCATGGTTTATTCCGGCTACACGAAGGAAGAGCTCCTTAAAGGTTCACAAGCCATGATCGATTTATTGAATAAAGTTGATATATTAATTGATGGTCGTTTCGAAATCGATTTATCGCCCAGCAAGCCCTGGTGTGGATCAGATAACCAGACTATCTATCTTTTGTCTAAGCGGGTTCAAAAATATCGCCCTATGATCAGTCCGAACCAATATATACCACCATTTTCTTTACAGGTGGAGATAGCTGATGATGATTATGTTCGCATAATCGGTATCCCTCGCCGTGGTGAACTAGAGCTTATGAAAACACTATTATTAAAGAGAGGGATAGAGCTTAAGCGCTAATGAATAATAATCGGGGCGACCTATCATAAGGGTAACTGTAAATATATGAGAACCTGGCGAACCTGCAAAATGATTTAAGAGATGGTTGTATTCAACTTGTCAGGTTTAGAGTGGGAGGATCTAATGAGTAGAGATTCTTACAGCAGTTACGAAATTAGTGAATATCAAAGAAAGAAGCTGGAAGAAGAAAGAAGAAAAAGGCAAGAAGAG
Organism: Syntrophomonadaceae bacterium; assembly: GCA_003553305.1. GTDB lineage: Bacteria > Bacillota > Dethiobacteria > DTU022 > DTU022 > B1SED10-74M. The sequence goes on along the minus strand of PWEB01000153.1, from coordinate 9,910 downwards.
GAGCGTCGACGCCAAGAGGAAGCACGCAGAAGAGAAATAGAAAGGCGTAAAAGGGAAGAAGTTAATGCTCAGAAAAATAGAATCGCAGTAATCAGTAAATTTAAAGAGCGGGCTTTATATACAAGGCAGAATGTTTCCCATTCCAGTACCCGTAGTTACAAGCAGGCTTCGCTTCAGAGTGATGTCACTGCAGAAATGAAAAAGATTGTTGCTAACATAAAAGAGAAATTAGATCACTGGCCTGAAGAGTGGCAGGTATTTTTAAACGATCCTTTTGTTGAAACAAAAAAAATTATACAAGAAGTGGAAAACAACAACTATGATCCCTTCCATTTTCAGCGCTTAAAGTGGGCTCAAAAAGACTTGGGAAAAATTTTTTCTGAAGCTCCAACAATAATTCAAGAAATAAACGATGAAGTGCAGCAAGTCAGGCTTGCAAGTGATGAATTAATTCTCAAGCTAGAAGTTGTTAAAAGCCAGGCAGCGCTTGAGTCACACCAGCATAAAGCCTCAACACTGATCAGGCAATTAGGCAGCTTGATTCAAGAAAAAACACCACGTGATATAATTGTTGAATATCCACATTTGCATGAAAAAGCTGTCCAGCTTTTAGAAGATTTTGATGAGGTTCAAAAAAAGGACCAATCCAGGCAATATGTAATGGATAATATTCGAGATATATTGACAGGTATGGGGTACCAGGCTGTTGATCTTGATCCTTCAATGCCTAACGCTGGTACTTTAGAAGCGGGGCCTCGTTATCTTTATTTCCGCACTCCAGAAAATGGAGGAGTGGAAATTGCCTGCGGCCTTGATGAAACAATGCATACAGAATTCGTTAATATTGTAGAGCAAGAACCTATTTCTGAAAGAAGACAAGAAAAAAATGAGGAACATATGTACTACCGCTGCGAGAAGTGGTGCCGGGATTTTGATTACTTAATCAAGGCTTTGGATGAAAGAAGTATTAAACTCCGTGAAAAATGGCGTGAACCCCCTCATCCGGGCCCTTATAAAGAGATAAATATTATTAATAAACAAGATAAAGATGTCAGTCCAGGCTATGGTGATAGCTACTCTAAGCAGGAAAGAAGGGAGCAATCTTGATGACTGAGACTAGCTCCTCACGCTGGCTGCGAGAATTTAAACGATTTCTTCCCCTCAAGTCATTGTTTTTGCTGCATGGCAATATCTATGATCTGCTTCTTTACCCCGTCAAAAGTGGTGATGAAACCTGCTGGGCTTATTTCCCGCTTAGAAAATTATTGCACCGGTTTTTTTCTGATGAGCAATATAGATGTGTAGCTTATTATGATATTGTAGACGGAATATCATTTATGACCAAAGAAGAGATGGAAATATTTCAAAAAGCAGAAAAGCCAGTAAATGTTGACCGGGTAGAAAAAAGCGATTCAGAAAGTGGGCACGGAAAAAAAGAATTAACCATATGTAATCAAGATCGAGGAAAATCTTCATCATTCATGAGCCAACCGGCTATGCCTCATTTGCGTGATTTTGATGCGGCGCTTGATGCAGTCCGCCGAGCATTGTTTGCTAGTAATGAACCAATGGCTATAGTAATTGATTTCGCTTCCCGTTTGTTTGGATCTACCGAAAACCTCGCCCAGCAAGAACGTCGCCAGTTTGTTAAGCTTCTAAAATGTGTTGAAGAGGCAACAATAAAGAAGCAGGGTAAAGCATCAAATCATGTGCTGGTTCTTATAAGTGATCGGTTAACAGATTTGCCTGCCTGGCTTTACTTGCACCATCCACTGGTAAAACCCTTGCAAATTGGCTTGCCCGACCAGGAGGAGCGTCGGATTTATTTCGAAAGTGCCCTTGATGGTTTTTATCATGGTCAAGTTAGTGATTATGATAAATCAGATTCAGTGGAGTCTTTTATTGATCTGTCTGGAGGGCTAACTAACTATGAACTTGAGTGCTTACGCCGAGTTTCTTTAAAAGAGTTTATAACTTTTGATGAGCCCAAGAAAATTATTGAGCACTATAAATTTGGTCTGGTAGAAAGTGCCTGGGATCGGCTAAAACAGGGGAAAGGCCGAGAGAAATTGGCCAGGGCTGATGAAATATTGAGAGAAAGAGTTAAGGGCCAGGAAGCTGCAATACATGCTGTGGTCGATATTATCAAGCGTGCTTCAGCTGGTCTTTCAGGTATTCATCATTCAGCTGCTGCTTTAAAACCAAAAGGAGTGCTGTTTTTTGCTGGTCCTACGGGTGTTGGGAAGACTGAAATGGCCCGCAGCTTGGCAGAACTTCTTTTTGGAGATGAAAATGTTTGCATTCGTTTTGACATGAGCGAGTATGCCCAGGAACATTCTGATCAGAAGTTGTTGGGTGCTCCACCTGGATATATTGGATACGAGGAAGGTGGACAGCTAACAAATAAAATCAAAGAATCTCCCTTTGCCGTTCTACTATTCGATGAAATTGAAAAGGCCCATCCGAAAATTATGGATAAATTTCTACAAATACTCGAAGATGGGCGTATGACTGACAGTAAAGGTGAAACAGTTTATTTTTCCGAAGCGGTGATCATTTTTACAAGCAATATTGGTGCCTATATTGACGAACCTTTAGGTGATGGCACTTATTTGCGTAAACCTAATATTTTACCCTTAGCCTGGCGTTGTCATGAATGTGGCAACTTTAGTTTTTATAAAGATAACCCCCTGACATGTTCATGCGGATATGAAGAGTTTGAAAGGGTCGAGACACCCTATCAGGAAGTAAAAAAAAGAGTGTTAACTGCTGTTGAGGAGCACTTCAAGTTTAAACTTGGTCGTCCCGAAATATATAATCGTATTGGCAATAACTTTGTTGTATTTGATTATATTCGAAAACCGGTTGTCAAGCAGATTATTAAAAGGGTATTAGATAATATTGGTCGGGAATTAGAAGAGAAAAACCGGATAGAAGTTCGGTTCGAAGTTTCTGTATACGATTACCTCCAGGATAAAGTAGTTGAAGATATTGAATACGGAGGCCGTGGTATTGGCAATCTTATAGAGACGGTTTTGGTTAATCCTTTAGCCCGTTATATCTTTGACATGGAAGTCACTGACGCAAGCCTGGTTGTAGAAAAGATCAATGAAAGCAGTTTAGGAGAGCAGGTTGTTTATGAGCTTGAGATAACAAAATAATACAAGATATTTTTTTATATAAAGCAATGGAAATGTTAAGATACTTTATCTGGCTGTTTTACAGTTTATGAAGAGGTGATTTCCTTTGCCCGAAAAAGTTAAAAAATGTCCGAACTGCAATCATATCAACAATGAATTTGCATTTATCTGTCCGGAATGCAGATATTCACTAATGCATGTTGAAGCTGAGGAAGATAATTTAGTTAGTGATGAGGATCAATGTGAAGTGCCGGAGAAAGAGAGGCCAGGCAAGGTCAGGAAAGAGGGGAAAAAAGCAATCCGTAAGTTATCATCAAAGCCTACGGATGTGATGAATTATGTTGAACTTTTTCTCGAATCTGCAGTTCCTCCTGCAATTGCCTTTCAAGTCAAACCCGGTGATATAGCTGGACGAGATGGTACTATAGATCTTTCACAGCTTGAAAATAGCAATTTTATTTCCCGGGAACATGCCCGATTTAATTTCAAAGGCGGAAACTGGTACATTGAAAATCTTTCCCAGACAAATAAAACCTTTGTGAACCAAATTCAAGTTCAACCAGAGGAAGAACATATTCTTAATGATGGAGATCATATAATTCTGGCTAATACAAGGTTGATTATTAGCATAAGCAGGTGAGAAAATGCTGCGTATTTGTGGGATAAGTGACCTGGGTTGTAAGCGCGAGGATAACCAGGATGCATTCCTGGTGGACGGTATTATTGAAAAAAAGGAGATTACCTTAATTCTGCCTATGGATGGGCATTATTATCCCCATTATGGCATGCTATGCGCTGTGGCCGATGGAATGGGCGGACAGCAAGGGGGTGAAGTTGCCAGTTTAATAGTGCTTGAGTCTATGGCCGGTAAAAAATACGAATTAAGCAAATTCTCCCAGGCTTCAGAGGCAAGTGATTATCTTCAGAATAGCATCGAGAGCATTCACAGGCTAATCAATGAACAGGGTCAATTAAATCCTGAATTGACTGGGATGGGGTCTACTTTAACCGGTATTTATATGCATCATAACTATAAACTATTTTTTCACGTTGGAGACAGCAGGCTTTATCGTTTCCGCGGCGACTTTATGATGCAGCTGACAAAAGATCACTCTTTGGAAAGTTTATCAGAGCAGGCAAGTGGGTATTATCAGCAAGCCAGTAAGAGTGGAGTATTAATCAGCTCTATTGGTGGTGGCAATTCAGCTCAGTGTAAAGTAGATTCTGAAGAGATTAGTTTTATTGAAGGTGACATACTGTTACTATGTAGTGATGGTTTAAGCGATATGGTAACTCTTGAAAGCATGGAGGGAGTATTAAAAAGCAGAAATAACCTTTTCGAGGCTGCTCATAGCATGGTCAACGCAGCCAGAGAGGCAGGGGGAAGTGATAATATTTCAGTGATTTTGATTGAACACTGCCCTAAGCCTGATCTTATGTCATGTTAAGATAAATATTTTTAAGGAGTATTATAATTGGTTATTGATAAGAATAACAAGTCATTTGATGCTGGGCTTGAAGCTTTTTTGCATCTGATCGATCCTAATCTTGAATTGCCACAGGTAAGTGTTGCCCCGGTAAATATTAACCTGCGTTTGGAGAGAGGCAAAACTCACGAGAAATATATTTATATTACCAATGAAGGCAGGGGGATTTTAAGCTGTACCCTGGAATTAAGCAAAAATATTGATGGAGTAACGTTCAATCCTTTTATTATAAATACTGGTTACGGCTACTCAAAAGCAACAGTTTCAACTTTACGGATAGAAACAACAAGGCTTGCTTCTGGTAGAACTTACCGTACTTCCATTATTATATCAAGTAATGGCGATCGGCCTGTAATCGAGATTCCACTTACGATCCTGGTTGAAGAACGGCAGCGGCGCATGCGTGTAGCTTCAAACTCTGCTCTAAAAGTGGCGTTAGCATTAGCCTTGCCTTTTAACCTTTTTGCTATTGATAGAATGTGCATTTACTATGGTCACTATACTCCTCTGACCAATCCCTGGGATCCTATTATATTTGTTTTAATGGGTCTATTTTTAGGCCTCCTTCCGGCAGTTTTGCTCAGTGGCGGTAGACCTAGATGGTACACCTGGATTTTATTTTTTCTTAGTGTTGGCACAGTTGCAGCGGGGGTAATGATAGCTCAACTTAATGATCAGGTGGCTGCCCGCATGGCCATTTTAGCCTATGCACTAGTTGTGGCACTGGTTTTAATTCTTTCTATTATAATAATTCGCCTCTGTTTTTATTATTATCCGCGCAATAGTTTATTTTTAGTTGTTTTGATCACATTATCTATATTTGCCATGGCTGGTTTTAATCTGAATAATCTTGCCTGTCAGGGGCCTGTAATAGTTGATCCTGATGAGGGGTCAATCTACTTGGCAGAGAACGGAGGAAGCAATTTGCTGAAACTCGGCCCTGGTAGGCGACCCTATCTTTCTTCAGGCGGTAGCCATGTTGCTTATTCTCGTAGATCAGAAGGGGGACCATCCTACCTTTATACAGGAAATATTTATAAAGAGGAGTCTATGCAGCTGGCTATTGATTACGCCTGGCTTGACTGGTCACCAGATGAAGAGCAGCTGGCGTTTGTTGAAAGGGCAAGGCATTACTTTGATAGTGCCAAAGTTGTGGTTGTTAACAAAGATGGTTCCAGGGCAAAGCAAATTCGACCACCTGCCGAGATAGAACCAGATAGGTCAAGGTATGGTTCCCAGGGTTGGCTTATAAGTTCACCACAATGGTCGCCTGATGGCAGCAAACTTGCTTATTATTGCCAGGGAGAGACACCGCAAGATTGGTATGTCGTGGTGTATTGCTTCCTCGCGAATGAACAGTCTATGGTCGGTCCGGTTAGAAATCTGCCCTTTAGATGGAAACCTGATCAATCTGCTATTACCTATATAAATTATGCGAATAAACTGGTTCTCTTTAATATAGAAAATGGACAGGAAACTATACTCGCTGAAGAAAGCAGCAATTCATTCAAATGGAGCCCTGATGGAAACTACGTTGCTTATAGCAGTTTATATGGCCGTGAGTTATACATTGTGGATAGTAGTGGCGATGATAGGAAAAGCGTTTCTTCTAAAGCCGGCGAATTCCAGTGGTCTCCTGATAACAAGCAACTGGCTTATGTAACTTCTCCTGAAGATAGCGACCAACGTTATCTTAATGTAGTAAATTACGATGGCAGCGGAAATCAAAGATTGGGCTATGGAGAAAACCCTTTGTGGTCCCCAGATGCCACCTTTATCGCATTTACCAGCGGTAATTCAAGCTATATTATGGATTCGACAGGCGGCGAGCCCTATGCTCTGGCGGAAATTTGTGAGCCTGGAGATAGGCCTGATTCTCGGCAGGACTACTATTGGTGGTCACCAGGAAGTGATAAAATTGCTTATTTGGCCTGGGATTACCAACCTTATAAACTATTCTTCCTGAATGTTCACAGTGAAGATGTAACTTATATAGGAAACAGGATCACATATATGAGCTGGATTCCACATACAGGTGATAAACTCGTCCACCAATATTAAACTGTCCAAGTATTTAGTAGCTGTTTTGCTAGATGTTGAAGAAATTGTATAGAAAGGAGGTTGTCTTTATGTCTGATCATGAAAGAAACAAGAAAGAAAAAACAGATAGACTTGCCAGGCAGGAAACTGATTCTTTAGATCTGTCTCAGGAAGTTCAGCTAAAACCCTCTCTTGGTCATCTGCCTCAAGATACCGTAATTGCAGATAGATACAAAATTATTAAAGAGATATCTACTTATGGTGGCGAGGCAGATGTTTTCAGATGCCTGGATTTACAAACGCAAGAAGAAGTAGCTATAAAAATATATAGGGCACATATTAAGCCGAAGCAAGAACTCCTGGAACTATTATTAAGCTTAGATCATGATCATATTGTTAAATTGCTAGAATTTGACACTTGGCACGGTCGGTTTTTTGAAGTTATGAAATACATAAGTGGTGGGACGCTGGCTGATAATATGCCTTTCAGTGAGGGTAGTATCAGAAAAATTATCGTGCCCCAGGTGCTGGCTGCTATAAGACATCTTCATGAACACAATATTATTCACAAGGATTTAAAACCTACCAATATTTTTTTCTGTGATCATTCTTGCAGTCAAGTTTTAGTGGGTGATTATGGTATCTCCTCAATTTTTAGGGGCGATGGCTCAATGCACCAGAGTTCCTCAGTAAAAAAGACTTTAGAATTTGCTGCCCCAGAATTATTTACAGGAGTTTTTGGTTTCCAGGTTGATTATTATGCCCTGGGCATAACCTTATTATTTTTATTAACAGGACGGAGTCCATTTGAAGGCATGAGTGAACACCAGATAATGCATACCCATTACCAGTATGAAGAAAATATTTTCCCGCCGCAGAGTTGTTCGGAACAACTAAAAAATTTAATTCGGGGTCTTCTGCATAAAAATTACAAGAAACGTTGGGGATATGAGGAGGTGTTGAAATGGTTAAAGGGTGAATCGGTTCCTATAGCTTCTTACGAAAAAGTGCAGCAGCAATCAACCTTCAATTATAGACTTTCAGAAGACCTGGTGGCACACAGTTTTCAAGAATTAGCTGAAATGATGCTAGAAAATCAGGAATTGGCCTTAAAGCATATAAAGAGGCAGCACTTTTTTGAAGCTTTTCACCACTACCAGGACCTTGCTGCCAGGCTATATGATATCCGAGATAAAAACCATCCTTCTGAGCGAAGTTTATTATCAGGAATCATATACACTCTCGCTCCCGATTTGCCTTATAAGCTTATGGAGGGCTTCGAGGCCAGTACCCCGGGAGAGTTGGCCAGGATAATCGATTTAAATCGGCAAACCTGGGAGAAAGGTAAAGAGCAGCTTTTCAATGGAAGTATTCCTGCCTGGTTAAGGGCAATAGGCTACGAAGAAATAGCTAATGCTTGGGAGGAAGAAGCACATAAATATAAAAGAAATTAATTTACAAGGAATGAGTTTAAATTTTTTTACTAGCTGGGAGTAATGACTTATGAATTATGCTGATGCTGGGTTAGAAACATTTCTTAATTTAATAAATCCAGAGCTAAAACAACCCAGAATAATAACAGAGCCTGAAGAATTAAAATTAACCTTGGAAAAGTCTGAAAAAAGAAAAGTACAGGTTCGGGTTGACAATATTGGACGAGGTTATTTGTTTGGGGCGTTAGAATTAGAAAAACCAGTTGATGGGCTGTCTTTATCACAAAGTACTATTGGTGCGAGTGGCAATTCTGGTGGGAAGAATACAATTAATTATCGTAAGCCGAGTACTTACCCAAACGAGTCAGGTGAGAAAAGTAAAACAGACTTTGAAGCAACCCTAACTCTGGAAATTGATGCTTCCCTAATGGCGCCGGGCAAGACATACCATACATCAATCGTGATAAATTCAAATGCCAGTAACAGTAAAACATTTATTCCGGTAACAATTAGTGTTTACCGCAAACCAATGACAAGCGCTACCGAACTATGGCTAATAACCATTCCTTTGGCTATTATTACCGCTTTTACTTTGAACATTAACTTTTCTGCCCTGCTTTTTGATGATACTATGTTTGCCACTATTGGACCCTACATTGTTTTTGGCGGGGGTGTTCTCGGAACAATAATTTATAACGCTTTTTTTTCAAACAGTGCTAATGGGAGAGATAACCATATTGGAAATTACCTTTTGTCTTTGCTGTCATTTGGGGGTTTTTCAATTGCTGCTTACTTGATTATGTATATAATTACAATAATTTTAGTCATCATTGGCATTGCCATTAGTCTTTACATACTGGGCAGCAAGAAATAAGCTATCTATCACAAGGTTTGCCTGAAGCCCAAAAGTAAATTTATTTTGAAGGTTAATAGCAGGACAATGTGATTATTTTGTTGAATGTAGAAGTATAATTATTCTGACACCTCAAGAACATGACACATAAAGATATCTAAACTTATTCAAGCCAAATTTAGACTGGATGTAGGATGTATTGTCTGTTCATTATCCTGGGATTTGCACTCAAGATATATGAGAAACGTAAGCGCCCAACTGTTTTTGATTGATCATATACAGTTAAATGAAAAGTGAGGGAGGTGGTGTAATTATGGATGGTTTATTTCAGCTTATACAAATGTTGATTTTGCCGGGTTTTGTTCTTGGAGCGTTATTACTTATTTTAGGTAGTCCGGTAGCAGGGCGAGCCATTATACTGGTGGTGGTTTTAGCGCTACTTCTACCCATTATATGGGAAATATTGCCGCCATGGGTTACATTAACTTTTATTGCATTGATTTCTTTAGTTTTCTTGCAGGCTATACTATCTATAATCATGGGACGAAAGATAGCTGAAAACGTAGTAAGTGGACTTGTTACTGATTTATTCCGGGTAATAATCAGAGTAATTGTTTTACCCATTCATTTTATTAGACGTATAATTAACATGGCAATCGATAGGTAGAATGTGTTGGTTCTCAATGATGATATAGCAGTTGTATATATTTACTCGCTTAAAAATCATTTGCTGGATACTACTGTTAATAGCATAGGTTTAGAACTACTTTGAACCGCTTATTTTACCTATTGTAAAACTAATTGCCTTTTCCCTGTGCGATCGGTCATTTGTAACCCGGCACTGTAACTTAAAAATACTGATAAATAGTTCCAGTCGAAGGAGAGACAAAAAAATGAAGCACAGAAAACCGGGCACGATAGAAACCTTAGAAATTAAAAGACCAATCAAGGTTTTTT
>PWEB01000005.1 GCA_003553305.1 Syntrophomonadaceae bacterium | reverse complement strand
ATCAATAATTATTCAGGTGCCTTTTCCAGTATGTCCACCTGCTCGGCCTGATCAAGATCCTGGATCCTTACTTCAACTAATTCATTGCGGGATGAAGGAACGTTTTTACCAACATAATCAGCCCTGATTGGCAGTTCACGGTGTCCGCGATCAACAAGCACAGCAAGCTGAATGCTGGCCGGGCGGCCAAAATCAACCATCGCATCCATGGCGGCACGAACTGTGCGGCCGGTAAAAAGCACATCGTCGACCAGGATTACATTTTTGTCGGTTAAATCAAAGGGAACATCAGTGGTATGAACTTCGGGCTGGTCTTGTCTTTGACTCAGATCATCGCGGTAAAGTGTGATGTCGAGGATGCCAAAGGGGATATCAAATTCTTCAATCTCGTTTAAATAGGCTTGTAATCGCCTGGCCAGGGGCACTCCGCGTTTGCGGATCCCAATCAAAGCGATTCTTCTCAAACCCTTGTTGCGCTCAACTATTTCGTGCGCGATACGCCGCAAGGCCTGCTGCATGCCTTTCTCATCCATGACGGTCGCTTTATGCTTAAGCGCCATCTTTTATCACCTCCTTCCTCACCCTGTCAAATAGCACCAGCGGAAGGAGGTAAGGGCATATAAAAATACCGCCTGTCGCTTTAGGAGCGGGCGGTGTATAATAATATACCCTTGCGGTCACTCCCTTGCCAGCCTCACAGGACTATCCTTAAAGGGTGCCTAACTAAAGAAAGTTTAGCATCTGGCTGCCGGCCTGTCAATCAATTTCAGGATGCTTTTCAATTAATTCGAAACTTAATCTACTCATCTTCTGGATCAGCCTGATCACCGGGATCTTCGCCCTGGCTTTCATCACCCTGGTCTTCAGAACCATCATTTTGATCTGCATCATCAACCGGATCTTCTTCCCCCGCATTACCATTCTCTTCAACCGTTTCATCATTCTCTTCAAACGGTTCGTCTTCGTCAGGTTCTTTGTCAACGGGCTCCTCTGATTCCGGATCAGCCGGTTCTTCATCTACAGGCTCATCCGGTTCCAGATCTGGCTCAGTCTCCGGTTCTGGTCCGGGATCAGGCTCCGGTTCCTCCGGTTCAGGAGCAACCGGTCCGGGCAGTGCAGGCAATGAGCGCTTATCGACATCCTCACCAAAAACTTCTTTAATAATCCGGACCCGGTCTTCTTCATCAATTACTAAATACCAGATGTTTTGTCCGTTCTGATAAGACAGTTGACCCTGACCGCTAAAAATATAAGTCTCGATTTCTGATGTATCAATTCTCAATCCAAATAAGCCAAGCGCAGCAACCTGAAGAGGGTTCAGTCCCATCTCCACATTGTTAGTGATTACCGGGTAAAGAAAAGGAAGCCTGGCCATTACGGCGGGACTTTTGAATTGATCAAATAAGGCAATCATGATCTCTTGCTGGCGCTGTGACCGGCCCGTGTCACCACCCTGGTGAACTGCGCGGTTACGGACATAATCCATAAATTTTTTACCATTTAATAACTGGTAGCCTTCTTCGACCAGCACTCTGCCCTGCCCAAAATCGGAGCGAACCTCTTCCTCAACTTCATAATAAAAACCACCGATATTATCAATAATTTCTTCAGCACCGGCTATATCAATCTTTATATAACCATGTAAAGGAAGGCCACCCAAAAATTCCTGAATGGTCAAGATGGTAGTTTCTAAACCATAGTGATAAGGATCTACTCCTTCGGGAGCCCGGTAATAACCACGAACATAAGAATGATTAATTTTGTCATAGATATCTGTCCCATGAATGCGGGTATAACTATCCCGCGGTATATTAACCAGTGCAACCCGGGCAGAATTAAAATCAATAGAAGCGATCATAATTGTGTCCGGACGAGCCAAACTTTGCTCCTGGTCACGTGAAGAATAACTATCGAAGCCAAGCAGGACAATGTTAACATTGCCTCCGTAAAAGTGGTCAGTTAGGTTTGACCGGTTTTCAACGGATACCCCTTCTGCATCAGGCCCGCCGGGCAATTCCGCAGACAAATTAAACAATACTGCAGGGAAATACACAACAAAAACCCCCAGCAGCACGAAAACTGCCAGGGCCGCGAATAGAAGTTTTAGCAGAGAAAACTTTCGCTTTCTTTGCTTTGTTTTATTCATATCAATTCTGCTCATATTTTTTCACCGGATTCAGGCTTAGTAAGTACTAAATTTGTTAAAGGGGAAAAACCTTAAAACCACCCGGCCCTGAATATTATCGACCGGAATAGGCCCGATTTCCCTGCTGTCACTGCTCCTGTTACGGTTATCCCCCATCACGAAAATATGGCCATCGGGAACGACAATCGCCTCAAATTCAGAACGCATTTCTGCCCTGACATATTCTTCTTCTAAAGCCTGACCATTTCTATAAACCTTGCCGTCTTTATATTCTAGCTCATCACCAGGCAGGCCGATAACCCTTTTAACCCACAGGTGCTCGTTATGCTCCCCCAGTATGATCGATACTAGAGGGCTTTCTATGAATTTATCCCAAAAAGTCCGGTTCTTATAGACCCTGCTATCTACTATAATTATATCTTCATGGTCAGGAATGGCATTGAAATGGTACGGAGCAAGGAATACCAGGACCCGGTTTCCGTGAGGCTCAAAAGTCGGTTCCATCGAAACATCATTAATGTCATAGGTCTGAAAAAAAAGTACGCTGATCACGACAGCGATAAGCAGCACAAATAATATTTGTTTAAACCAGTGGAATAAACCAGAAATAATTTTTTTAAATTCCATTAAATATTGACCCTTTCACTAATCCTAATTAACTCAAACTGATTATAGCATTCCATAAGGATTTTTGTTAGGGGGAGATTAGTTTATTTTGAATGGCATAAATAGCAAGTTGAGTGCGATCACGCATATCAAGTTTTTCAAGCAGGTGAGTAACATGGGTTTTTACTGTTCTCTCGCTGATGAAGAGTTGAGCAGCGATTTCTTTGTTGCCGAGACCCTGGGCAATCAGTTTCAACACTTCCATTTCCCGGGGGCTGATCTGATCGGGGCTCTTATTATTCTGCCCCTTAGCTCCGCTGACCTCCTGCATCATCCGGGAAGAAGCCATCGGATGAAGAGTAGGCTGCCCCGCTGCGGCTTTACGAATAGCTGTGGAAAGTTCTGCTGCCGAAACATCCTTGAGCAAATAAGAAAGGGCCCCCGCTTTTATGGCCGGTAACACAAGACCATCTTCCGCCTTACTGGTTAAGACTACTACTTTTGAAGCAGGACTGGCCGCAAGGCAAAGTTTGGTTCCTTCCACTCCATCTGTGTTGGGCATAATCAGGTCCATAAGTATAACATCGGGCTGCAGTTCTCCAGCAAGCTCCGCCGCTGATTCCCCATCCTCCGCTTCTCCGATCACCTCAATGTCATCTTCTACTTCCAGATAGTACTTCAGGCCCTCGCGGACCATCCCGTGATCATCAACCAGCATAATTTTGATCATTCGTCTTCTCCCCTTTCATCAACAAACGGGACCAGCACTTTAATCTCAGTGCCGCGACCCGGAGAACTGTTGATGTTTACTTTCCCACCCAGAGCTTCAGCCCGCTCGCGGATCCCCGACAAGCCGACAGCGGTTGGTCGCACAGCTTTTTTCAGATCAAACCCGGAACCATCATCAAAAATGCTTAGTTTGATATTATCACCTTCCCGGGTCAGAGTAATACCAACCTTCCGGGCAGAAGCATGCTTGCTGATGTTGTTCAACGCTTCCTGGGAAATCCGAAACAGACTTTCTGCTGCCCGGCCTCCGGCTTGGATTAGAGAATCTATCTCTGCAGTAACTACCCATCCTTCCCGTTCTGCTGTATTTCTTACATAGTCATTGAGCGCAGCGCCCAAACCTTCTTTATCTAAAGCAACCGGCCTGATCTGTAATATTAATTCGCGAATCTGGCTGTGAGCCTGGCGGGCCAAATTTTCCAGCTCTTCCATTTCAGGAACTAATAGGGCTGCCTCGTTTCCGGCTTTTCCCAGGCGGTTTTTTGTAGCGGCAGTGCGCATGGCCAGGACAAAAAGTTGCTGATTAACGGTATCATGCAGGTCTCGAGCCAGGCGCATTCTTTCTTCGAGGGCTGCCCCGCGTCCCGCTTCTTCACCAAGCCGCCGGTTCTGTTCGGCAAGTTCCCGCAGTGAACTGATTGCATTTTCCAGCTGAACAGCCATCTGATTTAACTGTTCTTCCAGCCAGCCCACTTCATCATCCGCACCCATCTCAAGCCTGGCTTGATAATTCCCGCGGGCAATATGTCCGGCCATCCGTCCGGCCTCCCATAATCTCAACTTAACCGACCGGGCAAGCATTGAACCGATAATGGCCCCGATCAATCCGCACAAAAAGCCAGCTCCAAAACCTAAGCCCAGGGCTTTAGTTAAGTCTAAGCCAAAATATCTTCCGGCCAGATATGCTGCCATTGCAGCGCTGGAACTGGCAGCGCCTATCAAAATGTAGATTGCCGCCAGACGCCACTGCAACCCTAAACTGCGCTCCGCACTCACCGCAACACCCCCGAAACTGTCGGCATGTACTGAACATTCATATCTCCGATACTAAGTCTTGCTTCAATCTGCACTGTAGCCTGAGCATCTTCAACTTCGACCGTTCGCATTAAGGACAAACCACCGAACCCGGAACGCTCATCACCAAAAACATTGATTTCCCCGACACTAACAGCTCCATCCACTTTCAGATTTACTCCGTCGGGCACTCTAATGGTTACATCACCGATCCCGACCTTGATATAAATATTATGCATCCCGGGTTTAATTTCAGCAGTCGTCAGGTCAACAACCACATCGCCAATTCCGTGGGAAAAATCATGATCCGTATCAAGCACCCAGGGGTTCCGTCCGTGATAAAGGTCTCCGATTCGATGCATGCCCGAGTGGGAAGTCCAACCTCCGCGGTCAAAGCTGGAATCGGAATCAGAGCCTGACTTAAACCAGTTCCCTGGAGCAACGCTGCTTCTATTACCGAATAGAATAGATAGTCCAAGAGCAACCAGTAAAATCGGCCATCCGTAACCGGCAATATCACTTCCCCTAAGATTACTTACCCCAGCATTAGCAAGAATGTTAAAAAGCCCGATTCCGCCAATCCATAAACCAATGCCAAGCCCAATCCATGAAAAAGGCCCCCCAAAGCATCTGCCGTCAATACTCTTCCCAATGATTGCTAAACCCAAAGACAGTAATACTACAGGCCAAAAAGCCAGCCCAAAATTATAGATTCCGAGAACCTGCAGAAGCACCAAAACTCCTAAACCAAGCAAACTCAGCCCTACTAGTTGTCTTTTCATTATTGCCTACCCCTTCGCCTTATATTTAGCAGCCAGTAAGTTTTGTCCCATTGCTGCTGACTGTAGATTATCATGGCCGTCTGTTTGAACAAAGGATCCAGGGTCTGATGCCGGTATCGGCCTTAAGGATGATTTTCTTTAAATATACCATCTACCGGCCGCTTTAGTAAAACATTTGAGTTCACTGATAAAAAGCATAATACATCAAGTCTTATTTAAGGTAATTTATTACGGGGGCGGAGGTTATAATTTAAGTGCCTACTTCTGTTCATATTGTGATAAAATTAGTTGGGAGGTGTGCATATGGAACAACTTTTTTATCCACAATCAATAGTTATTATTGGCCTTTCTTCAAAATCATCTAACATTCCCCGCCTGACTTTAGAGAATTTAATGCGCTGGGGTTACCGGGGCAGAATTTTTGGGGTCAATGAGCGAAGCGATGATGTTCATGTCGATGGAATCAAAATGTATAAATATATTGAGGATTTACCGGAAGTGCCTGATATGGCCTACTGCATGGTTCCGGCCCAGCTTATCCCGGAGATGATGGATCGCTGTGGAAAATTCGGGATCAGAAGAATGGCTATCCCCTCAGGCGGGTTCTCCGAATATAGCGATGAAGGCCGGGCGCTTGGTGAGAAATTAATTGCCCTGGCCGGCAAATACGGGATTCGTTTTGTCGGCCCGAATAGCATTAGTGTGGCTAACACGGATAACGGCCTGTGCCTGCCTTTCGTAGCGCTGCATAAAGCTCCTAAGGGGGATATGTCAATCATTGCCCAAAGTGGCGGAGTTGCCCTGACCATGCTTAACTATCTGCTTGATGAAAAACTCGGTCTCGCCAAGTTTGCCAGCATCGGAAACAAACTTGATTTAGATGAAGTCGATTTTCTGGAGTACTTTGGTAAAGATCCTCAAACCAAAACGATCTGTCTTTACTTGGAAAGTATAGAGCGCGGCCGTAAATTTATAGAAGCTGCGAAAAGAATCGACAAGCCAATTGTCGTCTACAAAGCAAACACTACTCCGTCAGGGAGAAAAGCTGCGATGAGCCATACTGCGGCGGTCAGCAGTGATGATGAAATCATTAACTCGGCTTTCGAGGAAGCAGGGATAATCCGCATCAATAATTTCCTTGATTTCATCGGGGTAACTAAAGCTTTTCAACTGCCAAAGATGAAAGGGCGGCGGGTTATGGTAATGAGCCCGGCCGGTGGATTTTCCGTAATAGGAGCTGATCTGTGCGAAAAAGCAGGTTTCGAATTTGCAGATATGGGTGATCAGTTCTATGACAGTTTAAAACAGTTCAGCAACGCAGGCGTAATCAAATTTTCCAACCCGCTTGATATGGGGGACATCTATGATCCACAGCTCACCGCCCACGTCATATATTCTGTAATGCATTCTGACCAGGTAGACGGAGCACTCTATATCAGCCAGCGGCCGCAGATGCCCCAGGGCGATAATATATTCCAGAGGATGTTTCTGAGCGACCTTTCAAAAGAAACCTGGGGATCAATCCTCTCAGCCGGCAAACCGCTTGGCATCTGCCTTTTTGGACCATCTAAGGTTATTAGGCAGACCAAGCAATACGTCGAATTTCCCATTTTCAACAGCCCCGAAGAAATGATCCATGCCTTATCGGTGCAAATGCAATATTACGAAAACAAAAGGATCCTCGAAACACAAGAAAAAATCTCCCCACCGGAAAATATCGACCTCCTTTCTGCAAAAAGTTGGATGCAGGACAAGCAGGGCGATTACGGGGAAGAAGCTCTTGATCTTCTTAAAGCATACGGCCTGCGGACCGCTGCTTCAAAAACAGCTAACAGTGAAGAAGAAGCGATCAACCAGGCCCGCGAGCTGGGTTTTCCGGTAGTGATGAAGGTAATCTCACCTGATGCTCTGCATAAGTCGGATGCGGGGGGTGTTCTGCTCGGCCTGGAGGATGAAGACCAGGTTGCAAAAGGCTTTAGGAAGATACGGGAAAATCTGCTTCGCTATAACAAAGATGCTCATTTTTGCGGGGTTAGAATCCAGCAAATGGCCGGGGAAGGTTACGACATGTTTGTCGGCGGCAAGCAGGATCCTTCTTTTGGACCGGTAGTCTTTTTCGGAATGGGCGGGATCTACATAGAAGCATTTAAGGATCTAGCCAATGCAATCTGTCCGCTGCGGGAAGAAGTCGTAGAAAAAAGCCTGAAGAAGCTTCATTCCGCTGAAATTCTCGAAGGGCGGCGCGGCAAAACTCCCGGAGATGTGCAATCTTTTATTGACCTGGTGGTCCGCATATCCCATTTATTAGCAGATTTCCCCGGCATCAAGGAACTGGACATCAACCCGGTGCGGGTTTTTCCCGAAGGAGAGGGCACAGCAGCCCTTGATGCCAGGGTTAGAATATCTATCTAACTGCGC
Source organism: Syntrophomonadaceae bacterium (assembly GCA_003553305.1). Lineage (GTDB taxonomy): Bacteria > Bacillota > Dethiobacteria > DTU022 > DTU022 > B1SED10-74M. The sequence continues at coordinate 3,533 of PWEB01000005.1, read as the reverse complement.
TTATTTCTGATAATGCCGGAACAGGGGATTATTTCTACCCCTTTTTGTTCAATACCGTCAAGTAGCAGGTTCATACCCAGTGAGTCACTGGCAATGTGCCCGGCAATAACTACGTTCACATGATTTTCTTCAGCCTTTTTACGGTTTTTGTCGCTGATGTGCATGCCGACAATGGTCCCCACTCCGGCCTGGGAAAGCCTGGCATAATTATCTTCGGAACCACCGGTTCCCCCTGTCATATCAACTAAAATCTTACCGGCCCTGCGTTCTTTGCTGCCCAGGACTAGATCAGGCCCGGCGTTATGTTTTACCGCTTCGGCATATTCCGGAATATCTTTTAGAAGTTTAAGTATATCACCAAGCGCCTCTGGTTCTTCTTGATCAAACAACTCCTGCAAAAATGTATTAACCTGGTTGTCAGCTACCGTATGAGCGCTTAGCATGGCCAGATCTAGAATTTTTGCAGCATCAATCGCCCGGTTATGGTTGAGCGGCATCAGGTTCCTTTTAACTTCGCTGATCCTGGAAGCCATGATTCCTTCCGCAATATTGATCGGCACTCCATAATGGGCTAAAATATCTTCCTGCAGATGCATCACCTCATGAAGTCCGGCAAGAGCCTTTCCTTCAGGGTGGTGAGTCATGAGCAGGTCAACCGGCCGCCCTTTCTCGGCAAGGCGATCAGCGAGCATTACCTCTCCCACTTCGATATCTACCCCGACCATCATCCGCTTAACCTCAGTTTCGGGATCACCGCATAAAACACGTGTATCACTGTAGGGATTAGTCAAAGATTCTGTGTCAAACTCCTTTTTCTCCTCGCCTTTCATTTCGTCATATTTTTTGTTATTTTTGGCCAGCATTTCTTCGACACCTTCCCGCTTGCGCGGATCTTTTTCAATACCTCTGTCCACAACGTAATCGTATATATCCTTAATTTTCATAGGCATATCTGCTTCTTTCACTCCTTCTTCATTGATTAAGAGCTTGCAACAATAGTACGAATTTGTTCCAGCATGCGATCAACTTCTACTGCTGTGTTATAGGGGCAAAAACCTACCCGGACTAATCCGCCGCTTTGATCCAGGCCCAGACGTTCAACCGGACGGATCGCATAAAAATGGCCGGACCAGACGAAAATCCCCTTTTCCCCTAATTTAGCAGCCACTTGATCAGGAGTAATACCATCAACGGTAAATGATATTGTCGAGGTCCGCGCATGTCCACTCGGTGGACCATAGACCCTGACCCGGTCAATATTTGAGAGTCCATCAAGCAGTTTATCAGCCAGGGGTTTTTCATGCAATTCCATCGTTTCCATCCCAGCCACAACCTGGCGGCGGCGCTCTGACCATTCAGGAACTGACAAAGCCCGGGAGCCTTCTTCAAGGTTCCCGAAATATTTGCCCAGATCCGCTATAAACTCCACCGCTTCAGCTGCACCGGCAATCCCTTCGTGATTGAGAGTACCTGTTTCGATACAATGAGGGACAGCACTTTTTTGGGTTCTTAACCGGTATGCAGGCAGTTCGGCAAAGCGTTCTTTTTTACCATAGAACACTCCAATATGCGGCCCAAAAAACTTATATGCCGAGCAAAGCAGGTAGTCGACGTCAAGATCCCTGACATCGATCGGGCCATGCAGGGCATAATGGACTGCATCAACCACGGTGATTGCACCCACTTGATGGGCCAGGCGAATCATTTCTTTCACATCGCTAATGGTCCCCACACAATTTGAAGCATAATTAAAAGCGGCTACCAGGGTTTTGTCGGAAAGTTTATCCTGGTAATCTTTCATATCGATTGTGCAGGTTTCAGGATCCATTTTTACTTCACGAATTGTAAATCCACGTTCTTCAAGAGCAAGCCAGGGACCCCGATTCGCTTCATGATCGATTTCAGTAATTATTATTTCAGTACGGTGACCCGGATTACGTGCAAGAGCCAGGGCTAACTGGTACGTCAGTGTAGTCATGTTCTGACCAAAAGCAATCTCTTCAGAGCATGCTCCCAAAAAGTCAGCCAAAGCCTCCCGGGCTTCTTTAATGGCCTGATCACTACGTTGACTGGTCAGAAACTTACCTCCGGCATTGGCATTGCTGTAAGCAAGGTAATCAACCATTGCATCAATCACCCGCTGGGGCACCTGGGTTCCACCAGGTCCGTCTAAATAGACAGCAGGATATTCGTTTACTTTAGCAGATAAAGCTGGAAATTGTTTTCTTATATACTCAGTAAAGAATCGCATTTTATCTAACCTCACTTATAATAGATCATTGTCATTGATATTTAATTGTCATTCCGGTATGCAATTTTTGGAAACGTTCCCCGAGTTCCATGAACAAATTAGCTTCCGCCTTGAATCCAGTGCAGTGTCCGGCATAAATATTATCAACTTCCATTGAAGTTATGGTTTGTACCGTCCTGGAAATCCTGGCTTGATCAGCATCAACCAGGTGAAAACCGCCGATCAGAGCTGAAACATGTTCAATCCCCGTCAATCTAACTGCTGCCTCGACGATACTGGTGATCCCGGCATGAGAACAACCGGTAATGATAATTAAACCCTCCTCCGTAATAAAGATTAAAGAGCTGTCATCAACCATGTAGTCTGAAACTTTCTTGCCTTCATGAATCGTTTGCAGAGACAGAGTCGGCGACTTTTCAAAACTGACCCGATCGTTAATCTCACCGGTGCTTACAGCGCCTGGCATCAGAGGCATTGGGTCTGCGCTGAGGATTAATTCACCACCGGCCTTTTCTATGGCTTCCCGGCTGCAGTCTGGACTCATCCCCAATGATTGAAAAGTCGGCTTGAGAGAAAAATGGGGACGATAAATCGAAGGATGACCTACGATCGGAACCCGACACCTCTTGCTTGCCTCAAGAATGCCGACCAAGCCGCCGGTATGATCATAGTGACAGTGCGAGAGAAAGATCAAGTCGATATCCTGCGGATCTTTCCCTAAAAGCTGCATGTTGTGAAGAACCGGTTGGGCAGACTGACCGGTATCGAAAAGAATTGTTCTTTTACCAGGCTTGCTTCCTCCATGCCAGGCCTCCAACAAAAGAGACATTCCGTGCTGTGCCAAAAAGCTGCTGTTATAACCTGCATTCTCTTCAAGGAGGACTGTTACCTGTAATGCTTCGAGTTGACCGTATTCCTGGCTCACTAAATCATCTCCTCTTTAATAATACCACAATTATTAAGATAATCGATCTATGCAATTAAGTTAAATCGGCTTTTTAGTAGCCTTTATATTAATTGTTATGACAACCCCCCATCTCTGTGCAGGACTATCGATTCTTTTGCCGAAATAACTAATGATTCGTGGTAGCCCGAAAACCATGATTACATATTAAAAAGATTGGATGGAACGACGTATGAGATTATTTTACAACCTGGCATATACTTTTAAGAAATTTTTCCTGTTGGACAGACCGCTTGATCCTGATCTGGCTCACCTTAATATTCAACGTGTTTTACTTATTTTCTATGTCATGGTTCCTATGCATTTTCTTTTTATAGT
>PWEB01000113.1 GCA_003553305.1 Syntrophomonadaceae bacterium | reverse complement strand
CGTAAGGATCCTGTGAACCGGTTGGCTGAATTCCAACTGCAAAACAACCGGTCAGAGTATCTATCCGATCAGCCAATGAAACAATAGCCGACTCCATTGCGGAAGGAAGTTGATCTCCAGCTTGACGAGGCAGATAATGTTCATATATGCCAACCGACACTTCCGGTGTTTCTCCGCTGAGCATAGCATATTCACGGCCCATCACTCCCTGCAGGTCAGAGAATTCTTTAACCATATTGGTTACCAGGTCAGCTTTGCATAAATGAGCAATCCGCCGGGCTTTCTCGATTTTTTCAATCGGTAGGTTCAAAGTTTCTCCCAGCTTACCGGAAAGTTCAACTAAACGGGCCCGTTTTTGATCAAGATTACCCAGAGACTCTAAAAAGACAACATTCTTTAATTTCTCAACATAGTTTTCAAGCGGTTCTTTACGATCCTCATCAAAAAAGAACCGTCCGTCAGCGAGGCGGGCCTGTAAAACTTTTTCATAACCTTTGCGAATATTAGGATGAAACTTGTTATTACTAATTCCCACAAAGCTTGGCAGCAAACGTCCACTCTTCTTTTCCACTATCGGGAAATAGCGCTGATGCTTTTGCATCGAGGTAATCGGCACTTCCTGTGGCAAATCAAGATAATTTTCATCAAAAGATCCATCAATAGCTACCGGATACTCCACCAAATAGGTGACTTCCTCAAGCAGATCATCATCAACCAGGGCTTTTCCACCGATTTCCTCTGCTTTTTGATCGAGCTGTTCGCGAATCATCTCCCGACGACGATTGTGATCAAGCACAATAAAGCTATCTTCCAGACATTGAAAAAAACGATCCACATTGGTGATTTCAAATGGCCCGGGAGCAAGGAAACGGTGCCCATATGTTTTCCGGCCTGATTCGATGCCGGCAAAATGAAATATTACTGGTTTGCGGTCATAAAGCGCTAACAACCAGCGGATTGGCCGGGCGAAACGCACTTCCTTGGTCTGCCAGTACATCGGCTTTGGAAAGGACAGTTTATGAATTAGCTGTGGCAGCAGTTCCGGAAGCAATTCCTCAGTCGGTTTTCCCGGAATTTCTTTACGGGCATAAATATAGCGGGCATCTTTGATCGTTTTTTCTTCTATCTGCTCTATCGTTACTCCCTGGGACTGCAAAAACCCCTGCAGCGCTTTGGTCGGTCGACCTTCATCATCGTAAGAACGATTGACGGGAGGACCTTTTACTTTTTTCACAAGATCCTCCTGAACGGTTTCAAGATCCCGTACCAAAATAACCAGGCGCCGCGGCGTAGCATAAGTTTCAATCATTCCGAACCCCAGTCTTTTATCGCTGAGCAAAGACTTTGCCCCTTCTTCTAACTGCTGCATTGCTCCCGACAAAAAGCGTGACGGAATTTCTTCGCAGCCTATTTCCATTAATAGATGATCAGTAGTTTTCATTTTACTTCACCTCCGGTCATTAAAGGATATCCTGCATCTTCTCGTTGTTTAAGATAGCATTTAGCGCAAAGCCGGGCCAGGTTGCGCACTCTGCCCATATAGGCAGCTCGCTCGGTAACACTGATTGCTCCTCGGGCATCAAGGTTGTTAAATGTGTGTGAGCACTTTAGTATATAATCATAGGCTGGTGCAACCAGGTTCATTTCCAGCAAACGATTTGCCTCGGTTTCGTATAAACCAAATAGATTAAACAACAGATCAAGATCGGCGTAGTCAAAACTGTAACTGGACTGTTCCCACTCCACTCTTTTATATACTTCACCGTAGGTAATGTCGCCGGTCCAAATCAGGTTAAAAACATTGTCGCAGTCCTGCAAATACATGGCAATTCTTTCAAGACCATAAGTCAGCTCTACCGGCACCTTTTCCACATCATAGCCGCCAACCTGCTGAAAATATGTAAACTGGGTAATTTCCATACCATCAAGCCAGACCTCCCAGCCCAGCCCCCAGGCTCCTAAAGTAGGAGCCTCCCAGTTGTCTTCCACAAACCGGATATCATGCTCCAGCGGATCAAGCCCAAGATAAGCCAGGCTGTCAAGGTACTGCTGTTGGATATCCGGCGGAGTTGGCTTTATTATCACCTGGTATTGAAGATGTTGGTATAACCGGTTCGGATTTTCACCGTAGCGTCCGTCAGCCGGTCGTCTTGAAGGTTCAACATATCCAACTGACCATGGTTCCGGTCCCAGTGACCTTAGAAAGGTAGCCGGGTTCATCGTTCCAGCCCCTGTTTCGACATCATAGGGCTGCCAGATCAAGCATCCCCGCAATGCCCAGTACTCCTGAAACTTCATCATAATCGTCTGTAAATCCAAAGAGATTATCCTCCTTTATTTAAAAACAGATTTATTAAAAACGTATAAGAACCTCCCGTCCCTCTGGTAAAAGTAACCATAGGGACGGGAGGTTCTTCCCGCGGTTCCACCCTACTTGACCCCATTAGTTAAATGTTTGGGGCCCGCTTAATTCTTAAATGCTCAGGAACGCCATTCACCGTATATCCTGCCGG
>PWEB01000288.1 GCA_003553305.1 Syntrophomonadaceae bacterium | reverse complement strand
AATACAATTATCGAAACGAGGTGAGATTGTGAAATTTGAGGTGAATGTACGTTGATTACTACTAGAGTTACTTTAAATGTAAAAATAGGGATAATGATCATCATTCTAAGCGCCGCAGCTTTTATTTGGACTTACAGCATGCCTCTCAGATCAATGGAGCTATTTATTCCACGAATATCATTAGGGCTAATGGGTTTGGGTGGCTTCCTGATTATTTTAAAGGATTTCTTAGAGCCCGCAGCTAAAATCATGGAGCCTAAAAGGGAAAATATACTACCATTCCTTGTCGGTGTACCTGCTGCCATGTGGTTTTATGGCTGGTCTTTTATAAATATTGGCCTTCTAACCTCTACGTTTTTATTTTTAATTATTTGGTGGATTTATATCTCAATCAGGGACGCAAAAAGAACAGATTCCATGAAATCTGTTGCCCCTAAAATCTTAAAGTTAGCTGCCCTAGCTTTTGTAATCACCGCTTCTGTTCATCTTTTGTTCATTGAACTGCTGAGTATGTACATGCCATCAACATTTCTGCCATAAGGGGGTGATTTTATGTTTGAGATGGATGCAATGCGAGAAGCTTTTTTTACCGTCTTTGCTCTCGACACTGCACTATTTATCATGCTTGGAGTAGTAGTCGGTATATCAGTAGGAGCAATTCCCGGGCTCGCTCATAGCCTACCGATAGCCCTGGTTTTACCTTTCTCCTTTATTCTACCACTTCACCAAACAATGGGCCTTTTAATCGGCACTTATAAAGGGGGAACCTATGGCGGCTCAATCACTGCTATTAGTTTTGGAACTCCCGGCACTTCCGGCGCAGCAGCTACTGTAGCTGACGGTTATGCTTTAACAAAACTTGGAAAAGGGAAAAAAGCTCTACAGATGGCCCTCTATGCTTCGGTAACCGGTGATGTACTTAGCGATCTCGCCTTAATTTTCCTGGTCATTCCCATCGGTATGATGGCCCCCAGGTTCGGGCCTGCCGAATTATCTGCTCTCTATTTCCTTGCTTTATCGCTGGTGATTGTGTTTTCTACAGAAAATCCGGGCAAAGGCATCCTGGCAGGCGGAATTGGCTTTTTCCTGGCCATTATAGGAAGAGATATTCTCACCGGGGGGCTCCGCTTTACCTTTGGAGTGCGGTACCTAGAAGCCGGTTTTCCACTTGTTCCTCTGCTCATTGGTTTTTTTGCTGTTCCGGAAATAATCAAACAGATTAAAGAGGTTATATCCAGACCTGATGATTCGGGTATTGTGGGAGAAGCAATCGAGAAACTATTGAAAGTAAAAGAAGAAGGTTTGACATTGAAAGAATTTTTATCCACATGGCGAGGCCTGGGGTTGGGAACGCTAGTTGGCACATTCTTAGGAGCTTTACCAGGGCCTGGGGCAACCCTGTGTTCATACACTGCCTACAGTGTTACAAGCCAGTTTAGCAAAGATATTAACTACGGTAAAGGAGCTCTTGAAGGAGTCGCTACGGCTGAATCTGCCAATAACGCTACCTGTGGAGCAACTTTTATCCCTCTATTGACCTTTGGTATTCCCGGCAGTTCTATCGCCGCTCTTTTAATGGCTGCCCTGATCATGGAAGGAGTCCCTGTTGGGCCAAGAGTGGTAGTAGATCATACCGTAGTCGTTTATACTCTGTTCCTGCTGCTGCTTTTAGCCAACCCTTTTAATCTGCTTTTCGGTAGATTGCTCATCCCGGTCTATTCCAAATTGACAAGAATACCTGCAGCAATTTTATGGCCAGTTATCGCCATTGTATTAGTTATCGGAACTTACGCTCTGAACAACAGGCCTTTTGATATCGTAATATGCCTTATTGCTGGTTTGGTCGGTTACTTTTTCAAATGGTTCAAACTACCCGACGGTCCACTGGTCCTATCTTTTTTGGTCGCGCCGCTTTTTGAGGCCAACTTCAGACAGGCTTTAACCATTTCAAGAGGTGACTTTACATACTTTTTTACCAGCGGCATCTCACAGGTTCTCTGGATTGTAACCATTTTAACAATTTTCTTTTTTGTCCGCAAAAGGAAAAAAACTGATTCAAAAATAAACGATAATTAAAGATATACCGGCCATGATTTCCTCTAAGAAAATCATCCAGGAGCTGATAATAATTGGCTCCTGGATGACAAAAACTTCAACAAAATAATAAACAGCATTAATTCAAAGGTACAACCAATCAACCCTATAATTCCTCTTTTCTTAGCTACAGGAAAGCACGGCCGAAGTTATTGTAAATTATAACACACTATTGCGACAATTGGAATCTTGTTTGATAATGCGGGAAAATTGCAACATTGTTTTTTTTTAAACTATTTAAAGGATTTATAAATAACACAAAGAAGAGTACATATGAAAGATTTTTATATTACTATGCTAATTATTCATGTGTTATGGAGGTGGTATAGAGGGAAAGACTGGATTATTTGTAAACTTTAGTATTAATTCTTTAAAGGGGGATTTGTAAAGTGAATCACAGGAAATTTCTAACCTTATTT
>PWEB01000108.1 GCA_003553305.1 Syntrophomonadaceae bacterium | reverse complement strand
TGATCTTTTCCAAACCCTCTTTTACCGCGATAGCTTTTGACTCCGGTGGCGTGGCAACCGGGCCGATGACCGTTACATTTATTATGGCCCTTGCTATCGGCGCTGCTGATACAATGGAAGGACGCGATGCAGTCATTGATGGCTTTGGATTAATTGCCCTGGTCGCTCTCGCCCCGATTATCATGGTTATGCTGTTGGGCTTCTTATATCCGGAAGAAAATGCTGAACCAGACCCATATGGTGAGGATTTAAATGCAGAGTTGGACGGAACCGGAGAAAATGAAATGAATAGAGAGCTGGAAAATAAAGTAGACCAGGAAAAAGATGAACCGGAAAAGGATATTGAAGAACCGCCTGCGGTAAACAACGTATCCAATGGTAAGGAAGCCGGGGCCAAAGAGAATAATAGCGAGGAGGCTAATAATAATGACCGAAATTCCAAAACATGATTTGATTGTAACTATTGTAAAAAAGGGGTGCTGTGAGAGAATAGTAAAAGCTGCTAAAAACGCAGGCGCCGAGGGATCAACAGTTATACCTGCCCGGGGCAGCGGCATTCATGAGCAAAAAAAATTAATGGGCATTCCCATCGAACCAGAAAAAGAAGTCATTCTGACCATAATTCAACAGCATAAGACAAAAGACATCCTCAGTGCAGTTAAAAAGGCCGGCAGAATGAATCAACCGGGCACTGGAGTGGCCTTTGTAGTTGAATTAAAAGAGGTTGTCGGGATAGTCCATCTGGTAAAAGCGCTGGGCCTTGACCCAGACCAACAGGAAGAAGACGAACCGGAACATGGCTGCTAAAAACTGCTTAACATGAGGAAGAAAATATCCTCCTCATGTTAAGCAGATCTCTATACTTTTATACTTAGTCCTTGTTTAAATTTTTTCAAATTCGTCTTTTCCTACTCCGCAGACCGGGCAGACCCAGTCATCGGGAAGATCTTCAAAGGGGGTTCCCGGGGCGATCCCTCCGTCACTGTCGCCTTCGGACGGATTATAAACATAACCGCAAACCTGGCATTCATATTTATCCATACAGTTCATCCTCCTTTATGTTGATTTAACTGCATGAATTATACCATAATGCTTCATCTTTATGGTAGTTGTTTTTGTAAAAATGCAGATATATATACTGGTTCTTAGTTCATCAATTATTGAACTGACCACAAGTGAAGTTTTAGACTTTCCGGTGCAGGACTCTGCATTTAATTGACGAAACTAAAAGTCGGTGGAGTAATCTTCATACTTTTTACAAATTTACTTCATATGGTTTTCTTTTTCAGTTAAATTCTTTTTTCCGGCAACAAATGATATATACATTACAGCAAAAAATGGAGGTTATAAAAGTGCTAGCCAAGGTTCACTCCTGTACAATTTTGGGGATAAAAGGGGTCCCCCTTGAAATTGAAGTTGATATCGCTAACGGACTTCCCGCTTTTGACATTATCGGCTTACCGGACGCTTCTGTTAGAGAAGCAAAAGAAAGAGTCAGATCTGCTATCCGCAACAGCGGTTATGATTTCCCCTATTCCCGGGTTACAGTTAACCTGGCTCCGGCTGATCTAAAAAAAGAAGGTCCGGCCTTTGACCTGGCCATAGCAGTCGCTTTTCTAGCTGCTACCGGGCAAATACCAAAAAGTGATAGGCTGGAAAATGCAATTTTTGTAGGTGAGTTATCTCTTAACGGTGACCTGCGCAGTATACACGGCACCCTGGCTATGGCTTTATCTCTGAGCGAGCTTGAAGATTACAGGAATAAAAAGCTATTTCTTCCCAAAGCTAATAGCTCTGAAGCCGCTCTGGTAAGCAACATTTCTGTGAGGGGTCCAGAAACGCTAACTGAACTGGTCAGCTACCTGTGCGGAAATAAAGAACTGCCCTCCACTCTACCCGCTACGGAGCAGACCCAGGAAGTTAACGGCAATGAACTGGATTTCTGTGAAGTCAGAGGTCAGGAAACCGCTAAACGAGCCCTGGAAATAGCAGCAGCCGGGGCTCACAATCTTTTACTATACGGCCCTCCCGGAAGCGGTAAAACAATGCTGGCCAGGAGAATCCCTTCTATTTTACCCGCACCAACCCTGGATGACATCCTTGAAATAACGAGGATTCACAGCGTAGCTGGTCAGTTAAGCCCTGACAAACCACTGCTCCGGGAACGCCCCTTTCGCAGTCCCCACCATAGTGCTTCAACTACCGGTATAATTGGCGGTGGTAAGATTCCCCGCCCCGGTGAGGTAAGCCTTGCTCACTTAGGGGTTCTCTTCTTTGACGAGATGCCGGAATTTAATCGTGAAATTTTGGAAGCTCTGAGACAACCCCTTGAAGATCGCAATGTAACAGTAACCAGGGCAGCAGCAACAATCACTTATCCTGCTGACTTTATGTTCATTGGCTCGATGAATCCATGCCCCTGCGGCAACTACGGAGACCCCCGCCTGGAATGCCGCTGCAGCCCAAATCAGATCGCCCGTTACCGGAATAGGCTATCCGGACCACTGCTTGATCGCATTGATA
>PWEB01000218.1 GCA_003553305.1 Syntrophomonadaceae bacterium | reverse complement strand
TTATTCCTTTCATAGTAAGCCTCCAGTCCTGATAGATTTAAATAAATATACACTTATTCTATCAGAACCGGTATAGAAAATGGAAATGAAGTGGTCAAAACTGTTGGAAATAAACTGGTCATTTTAGTTTAACATCTACAGAAGTGTGGGACTCTAGAGATTGGGCTGATAAAAAGCATATCAGGGAAAAGGTGTTCTAGTTTGCCGTTGAGGCCTGTCTGGAGTTGTAAGGAACGAGAGGCCGGCAGAGTCGCATAGTGGACAGCAGGGACAGAGATTATCTTAAAATATTGAAGGGAAAGGGATAAATATGTTGGTTTATGTGGTTAAAGTTAAGGTTAAGGAAGGCAAAATCGAGGAATTCAAAGACGCAACTGTCAGAAATCACAGTGGCACTATCCAGGAACCGGGCAATTATCGATTTGATGTTCTACAGAGCAAAGAGGACCCCACCAGTTTTACACTTTATGAGGTTTACGAATCAGATGATGCCGTTCAGGCTCACAAAAAAACGGAACACTACCAGAATTGGCGAGAAACAGTGGCTGATATGATGGCTCAGCCTCGAGAAGGAATAAAACATGAAGTGATTGCCCCGCAGGAGAAAGCGCAATGGTAGAAATTACTGCCTTTGAATTTGCTTCAACTCCTAATATTGTCTTTGGCTGTGGTGCCTTTGCTAAACTTCCTTCTTTGATTGCTGAGAAAGGTGAAAGAGTGCTGCTGATTACAGGCAGTTCCTCTCTCCAGAAAACAGGAAACTTAAAGAGATTGACTGCTGACCTGGAAGAGAAGGTTCAGAGCATAAACCTGGAAGAAGTCAGCGACGAACCTTCTCCGGAACTCGTAAATAAGCTGGCCGAAAAGTACCGCTCCCCGGCGCCTTCAATCATTGCTGCTGTAGGCGGCGGCAGTGTTTTGGATACTGGCAAGGCTGTTTCAGCCATGATTCCCTGTGAGGATTCGGTGATGGTTTATTTAGAAGGAGTAGGGGAAGGAAAGCAGCACTCTGGAGAAAAAGTGCCTTTCATCGCGGTGCCTACTACCTCCGGTACCGGCAGTGAAGCTACAAAAAATGCCGTGCTGAGCAGAGTGGGTGAAAATGGTTTTAAAAAATCTCTTCGCCATGATAATTTTGTCCCGGACTTGGCTCTTATTGACCCTGAACTGGTTCAGAGCTGTCCTCCGGATATTACTGCTGCCAGTGGAATGGATGCCATTTCTCAGCTCCTGGGAGCCTATGTTTCCACTGAAGCTTCCCCCCTTACGGATTCACTGGCTCTTAAAGCCCTGGAAATGGCCGGAAACTCTTATTATTTGGCTGTTACCGAGGGAAAAAACTTAAAGGCTCGCGCGGATATGGCCTATTCGGCTTTGATTTCGGGTATTGTTCTGGCCAATGCCGGGCTGGGTGTTGTTCACGGCGCTGCTTCACCCCTGGGTGGTTACTATGATATTCCTCACGGTGTGGCCTGCGGGACCCTGCTGCCGGCAGCTGTGAACAAAAATATTGAACTTCTGCGAAAAGAAGCCCGGGAAGACAGACGGACTGAGAGCTATCAATTTCTTGAAAAATTTGCCCGGGCCGGAGCACTGCTGAACCAGGAAGCTGAACTGGGCCGGATGGATGTTGAGGATCAGGTTGAAAAATACTGTGATATGCTGATTGATATTCTTCAGGAATGGGTCGAAAAGCTGCCCATTTCCCGGCTGGGAGAATACAGTATTCGGGAAGCTGATCTGCGGAAGATTGCGGCAGAAACGGGATGTAAGAATAATCCTGTGTCTTTAAGTAAAGAACAGATTGAGGATATCTTGAGAGCCCGGCTTTAATTTAATGTTTTGGAAAGCAAATAAATAGGGACCACAAATAAATAGGGATCACAAATCAGCTATTATAAAGTTGAATATTTTATAGATGATGAGCGGGATTAAAAGATCTTAACTATTTAGAAGTGATGCCTCTTAGAAGTAATGCCTCTTTAAAGTGATACCTGATTCTATCAATCTAATCAATCAAAACAATCAAATCAATTAAATCAATCAAAGCAATCAAGACCTGTAAAAACAAAGAACGGGACCGGACATTTGTCCGAAGTGTAATTTTAATCAGATTAAAATAGAAAAAAATGGCTCTTTTTAATTTCCTTGTTGCTTCCAGAACATAAGTTTGTTATAATATAACTATCAAGACCTGTGTTCTACTATTGTTGAACAGTAGTTCGAAACCCCCGCAGGATTTTAAAGCAGTTTTTAATCTAAACTAATTATTAGTTAAGTATTTTGCATAATTCATTCTAAATTCTTTCTTTTACTCTAAAAAAATGCTATAATGTCAATATAAAATAACAAAAAAATAAATTTATAAGCTATCATGTTAATTATAAATAACATTAATGAGGAGGTGATAATGTGGAAGTTGCAGAAATAATTGCTAAAAAAGTGAAGAAACTTCAGGAAGAAAATAACCTCAACCAGACTGAGATGGGAGAAATTATTGGAGTTACCCGGCAAACTATTGCCA